>CBKWHA010000114.1:0-16010 GCA_966674115.1 uncultured Chitinophagaceae bacterium | reverse complement strand
ACCGGTATCATCCTCAGCATAATCCAAACGGCTTTATGGCACAGCCTAACCTGGGTAATTTTTCTAATGCCAGAAAAGCAACACGGGTATCTAATTATGTTTACCAGGATGGCGATTATATAAGGTTGCGCAATATGCAGTTGCTGTATAACCTGCCGAAGCTATTAACATCAAAACTAAAAGCATCGGATGCAAGGGTATATTTTACCGGCAACAACTTATTTACACTTACCAAGTTCAGAGGGTATAACCCTGATGCTACCACCACGGATAACGTATTAACTAATGGATATTCTAATGCCAATTATCCGGTAGCAAGATCTTATACAATTGGTATTAATCTGACATTTTGAAACATCAAGTTCTAATCATTTCTATTGCACATTTTATTATGAAGCATACATTATTAATATTCCTGGTTGCCAGTATGGCATTGCTAACTGTTTCCTGTAAAAAGGAACTATATCAAAATCCTGAAACATCAAAGGAACTAAGTATTTTTCTGCAAAATGAAGCGGAGGTAGAAGAATATGTGAATGCGACTTATGCTGCTTTGCAGGTTAACGGTTTATACGGACTTTACCTGCCAGCTATTGCTGAAATACCTTCGGACAATACGTATGATGAAGTACCTGCCAACGATGACGGTATGTATGGACAGCTTGACCAGTTTACCTCCATTCCCTCTAATGGCATCATTACAACCGTTTGGCGCAACTCATACCAGGCTATTCAGAAAGCCAATGTTGTATTGAACCGCATTGATAAAATTACTTATAACGTGGATGCAGTCAAGCAGGCACGTAAAGGAGAAATGAAGTTTATAAGGGCCCTGTTGTATTTCAATATGGTCCGGTTGTATGGTGATGTGCCATTGGCCACTGAGGAAACAACTGATCCCAATAAATATTTTGGTCAGGGACGCACTCCTGTTGCTACCGTTTATGATCAGATAAAAAAAGACCTTGCTGAGGCTATAACGCTGCTTCCGGCAACTTCTACCCAAGCCGGCAGGGTTCGGAAAACGGCAGCACAAACCCTGCTTGCCAAAGTGCAGCTTACTTTAAAAAATTATGCTGAAGCAAAAGCATTGTTACTGGATGTCGTTTCATCTAATGTACATGGATTATTAACCAATCCGGCAGATGTTTTCAATATAACCAATGAAAACAATAAGGAAATCATTTTTGCAGTGCAATTTGCTTCCGGTGTTAATGGCAATTCAGAAGGTAGTAGCATGTTTCAACAGTTCAGTCCCTCGGGAACACAAAGCGGCGCCAAAGGCCATAATTTACCTACTAAAAGCCTGTATCATTTATATGCCGCACCTGATAAAAGAAAAGATGTTTACGTAAAACTAACTGCGGCAGGTATTCCTTATAATAACAAACTTACCAAACCTACAACTGTAATTACTGATGGAGGCAGTGATGTTGTGGTGTTGCGTTATGCTGATGTACTCCTGATGCTGGCAGAAATAGAAAATGAATTAGAAAACACTACCAATGCCTCAAATTATTTGAACCAGGTACGTACCCGTGCAAATCTTGCTGTAACAACAGCCGTTACGCAGCAAGAGCTTCGTGATGCTATTGAACAGGAAAGAAGGCTGGAACTGGTAGGAGAGGGACACCGCTGGTTCGATCTGTTGCGTACTGGCAGGGCTATTACCGTAATGAATACCTGGTTCAAGACAAATAGTATAAACATCACAATCGATAGCAATAAATTGTTAATGCCTGTGCCGCAGGGACAAATAGATACAGATCCTTCCATCAAGCAAAACCCGGGATATAATTAGAAAGATACAAACAATAAAATTATGAAGCATTACATAGTATTGATCACAGCGTTTTTTATGACCCTGCAGCTTATTGCTCAAAAAAACAGGGTAGATTCCATTATCAAAGATTTTAGGAATGCAAGCAGTAGCAATGTGATGGTTGTAGCACATCGCGGAGATTGGCGCAATTTCCCGGAAAATTCAATTGCCGCCATCAATAGCGCTATTGCCATGGGCGTAGATGTGGTGGAAATAGATATTCAGAAAACGAAAGACGGGCAGTTGGTACTGATGCACGATGAAACAATTGACCGTACAACCAATGGTAAAGGCAAGGTGGAAGATTATACACTAGATTCCTTAAAAAAACTCTTTCTTAAGAATGGCCTTGGTAGAACCACCGGTCATAGAATTCCGACATTGGAAGAAGCAATGCTTGCCGTGAAAGGTAAAGCAATGGTTAATCTAGACAAATGCTATAATTATATGAGTGAAGCATACCTGGTACTGCATAAAACAGGCACGGTAAACCAGGCTGTATTTAAAGGGTATTTACCAGCAGAAAAGGTAAAGAAAGAGTATGGTCAATTATTAAGCAAAGTGTTTTACGTGGCTATTGTAAAACTTGATGATGTCAATGCCGGTAATAAGATAGGCGATTTTCAGGAACAAATCATGCCAGTTGCCTTTGAACTGAATTTTAACAGTGATACCTCCTATATACTAAAACAGCTCAACACAATAAAGCAAAAAGGTTCCCGTGTGTGGATTAATTCGCTATGGGCCAGCCTTAATGGCGGCCACGATGATGATAAGGCTGTTGATGAAAATAATATAAAGGACAGCTGGCAATGGATAATAGACAAAGGAGCGAATATGATTCAAACGGACAGGCCGAAGGAATTATTGGAATATTTAAGAAGAAAAAAGTTACACATGTAAATCATTTTATCCTCGCTGCTGTTGTTGGTGCAAACACCAACAACAGCAGTCAATAACATTGTAATATCAATAAGATAATGTCTCTACAGCGTGTTTCACTTGACCTACCTGGGTCGTTTTGTTTTGCAGCAATTTGTATGTTTCTAATTGAGAACGGATTTTCTCATCCTCATTGGAAACAACATACCGGTTAGATAACTCGTTATCCAGTATTCTTGCCTTCACATTATCCTTCAACTGTATATTGATGATGTCTTGGATCTCGTTACAGATTCTTTTATCCAGCAAGGGTACGGCTGCTTCTATGCGATGATCGAGGTTGCGAACCATCCAGTCGGCAGAAGAAATATATACCCTTGGTTTGCCACCATTATGAAAGATCATAACCCGTGCATGCTCCAGGTATTCATCCACAATACTGATGGCTGTAATGACTTTCTTAAATTTCTTGTCGTCAACAACTCCACAAAAGATTCCCCGTACAATCAGTTTCACATCTACTCCAGCGAAAGCAGCCTCGTATAATTTTTCAATCAATGCCTGGTCGCTTAAGGAATTTACTTTTAAGGTGATGGATGCTGTTTTTTTATGCCTTGCTGCCTTTATTTCCTTATTGATCAACTGTGTGAGTTCATTCCTCATATTGGTAGGACAGACCATCAACGTTTTGCAGTTTTTTAAGGGAGTATAATCTGTTTTGGCTCCTTCCAGGAATTCAAATATGCGGTTAATATCTGCCTTCACCTTACGATTGCCGGTAAGCAGGCAGTGATCCGCATAAACTCTTGCTGTACGCTCATTTAGATTTCCTGTGCTGATAAATCCATATTGCAGCATCCTTTTTCCAATACGTTTTTTGATAATGCAGGTTTTTGCATGCACTTTCATATTGTGAAATCCAATAATCACCTTTACACCTTCCAGCTCCAGCCGTTCTTTCCATTCGAGATTGGCTTCTTCATCAAAACGTGCTTTTAATTCCAGCACAGCGGTCACTTCCTTTCCATTGCGGGCTGCATTGATCAGTGCATTGATTACTTTGGATTCCGAAGCCAGGCGATAAAGAGTGATCTTTATGAGCGTGACATCTGGATCCATGGCTGATTCACGCAGCAGATCAATAACGTGGTTGAAAGAATGATAAGGAAAATGAAGCATGACATCTTTTTCCAGTACTACGTCAGTAACCCGTGTTTTTCCTTTCAATGCAGGATGCGGAAGCGGAGCGCGACGACGTTCTTGGACATTAAAAACATCAGGAAAGTCCATAAAGTGTCTGAAATTGTGAATACGTTGGCCGGGAATAATGCTGTCTTTGTGTGAAAGATTTAATTTACGGATGAGGTATTCCAATAAACCGGCGTCCATTTCTTTATCGTAAGTTAAACGCACGGTTTTCCCCTTCCTGCGATTTTTCAGACCTTTTTCAATTTTTTGGATCAGCGATGTAGAATGATCATCATCAATATCAATTTCTGCATCTTTGGTTATTTTAAAAATATGCGCGGAGAACTTTGTGTAACCAAAATAGGAAAAGATGGAAGGTAAGTTATAGCGGATAACGTCTTCTAACAGTATTATAAATTGTTTTTCACCCTCAGAAGGTAACAGTACAAACCTGCTGCCAACAGCCCTTGCCGGTACTTCTATTAATGCAAATTTTTGACCGTGAGCAGTTTCCTGCTTACTCATAACTACTCCTAAATAAAGTGATTTTTCGCGCAAATAAGGAAATTGCGGTATACTTTCTACTAACAGGGGAATAACATTTGTTCTAACATGTTCCTCAAAAAAAGCAGTAATAAAATGTTGTTGTGTTTCGCTTAATTGGGTGTCATCTATTAAATAAATATGCTCATTTTCCAACTCTTTTAGAATATTCTTCCAAATCCTGCTGAATTCATTTTGCTGTTTTAATACGATCATTTGTATGTCATCCAATATTTGTTGCGGGTTTTCTTCCAGGTGTATATTCTTTTTGCCCAAAGCAGTCATACGCTTTAAGGTTGCCACCCTGACCCTGAAAAATTCATCTAGATTATTAGAGAAAATACCCAGAAAACGAATCCTTTCTTTTAATGGGACCGATAGATCATTGGCTTCCTGTAAAACCCTAGCATTAAAACTTAACCAACTAATATCCCTGGGAATAAACTTTTGTCTGGACATGGCTGTGATGGGCTTGATTTAGAATAAAATATTTAAAATATGCGAATTACATTCTTGTTAAAAGAATAGTTTTATTCTTAAAAAAAGATAATATTAATATAATGGTGTGTGCGCACTATTTGTTATTTTCTATCTTAAAATTTCATAATGAAATTTTAAGATTCAATTGAGGAGGGATCACAGAAGAGACAACAATAAGCACATAAGGGGAATTTCTATATAAAATATAAATGGAAGTGTAATCAGCTAAGGTGTGCACGAAAGTTGGGTGAAAGTTATAGTAGTACTTAGAAATCCTGTTTAATCAACTCTATACAAATTTCTAAAATCCTCAATCTGCCGGTGGCTAATGTAGGCTAGTTCCTTTTCAAGTTCAAGCACATCGGTTTTCCCATCCTCCATTGCTTTATGAATAATAGCTTCTTCCTTTTCCGTTAAAGCCTTTTCTAATTGACTGAATTGTTCAAAGTATTCTTTAAAATAATTGTCCTTCCCGGCTTCATCTACTTTAGTTCCAGGAGGGTAATTTTTAAGTGCATATTTGCCTGCCTGGGCTTTTACAAATTCTGTATGCTCTTTTATATAATCCTCTTTAAAACTCATTGCATAACAAATTTCGGATTATTATTTAACGGTTAGTGACTTTTTTATTTTATGCCAACAGTAGAAACGGCAGGCCAAAATTCTTCAACTAAAATTTGTTTAAAGGCCGGGAAAGACAATACTTTAAGATTAGATTTTTTCTGAGTATTTCAAAAGAAGAATGGGAGCATCTATCTTTGGTATATGCCCATCCTGGATCAACATTCTTCAGCCCAGTTAGACAAGCTGTCAGGCATTGTAAAGCGCATCACTTTTCATAGTGCGGAGACCGGCTATACAGTGCTGAAGATAAATAGCTTTCAAAAGCCCCAGGAGGAACTCACGGTTTTGATCCATCAATCCAAAGTGTTTGCCGGGGCCACTATGGACTTTTATGGAGAGTGGACCCATCATCCCAATTATGGTTTGCAATTTAAAGCCACCAGAGCCATTGAAAGAAAACCGGCTACTCTCAACGCACTTGAAAAGTACTTAGGTTCTGGTTTGATCAAAGGTGTAGGACCTGTAACTGCTAAACGCATTGTGAAGCATTTTGGCGATCAAACATTGGATGTATTTGAAAATAACATAGAAAGACTTACTGAAGTAGAAGGCATTGCCAAATTAAAGCTCCAAATGATCAGCAAAGCTTGGATAGAACACCAGGAGATACGCAGTGTAATGCTGTTTTTACAATCGCATAATATCTCTACATTATTTGCTGTCAAGATCTACAAGACTTATGGCAACGATTCTATTGAGATCGTAAAAAATAATCCATATCGCCTGGCTGCAGACATCTATGGCATTGGTTTCTTTTCTGCAGATAAAGTAGCCCAGAGCCTTGGCCTGGCTGTAGATGCACCTGAAAGAATTAAAGCAGCTATTGAGCATGTGCTGCAAAATGCAAGGGAAGAAGGACATTGTTATTTGACCCAACAACAGATCATTGAGGCTGTAGTAGAGTTGTTATCCCTGCAGGATCCTGCTGCCATTGAAGCTGTTCTTCAGCAGATGGAGCAAAACGATGAATTGAAGATCAGGATCTTGCCAGGTGAAGAAGGTGCAATGCAAAAGTGCTTTTATGCTCATTCCCTGTATTATGATGAGCAATTTATTGCCAACAGGGTCAGGAAGTTAGCTTCCTATCCACTAAAGCTCGGCCGGGAGCACTTACTGCAAAGTTTAGAGTTATTCTGTCGCCTCAACCGCATTACCTTAAGCGAAGAGCAAAGAGAAAGTGTGCTGCAAATTGCTACAGAACGTCTTTCTATTCTAACCGGGGGCCCAGGTTGTGGTAAAACAACCACTACAAGAGCCCTGGTTGGTGTCATGCGTTCGTTGAAGAAGAAAGTAATGCTGGCTGCTCCAACAGGTAGGGCTGCGCAGCGCATGAGTGAAGTAATTGGTATGGAAGCCAAAACCATACACCGGCTCCTGGAGTGGTATCCTGCAAAAGGAGGATTCAAGCGTAATGAAGAAGATCCATTACAAACAGATATTCTTATTGTTGATGAATGTTCTATGCTGGATGTTCACCTTGCTGCTGCTGTACTCAGGGCCGTGCCTCTTAATGGACAAGTGGTACTGATAGGCGACAGTGACCAGTTGCCTGCAGTGGGAGCAGGTAATGTGTTAAAAGACCTGATCTCTTCCGGTGTAGTTCCTTGTATGAAGCTTACCAAGATTTTCCGGCAGGCTGAGGAGTCGTTGATCATCACCTATGCCCATCAAATGAACAAGGGCGAAGTACCAAAGATTGAATCTCCCTTTCATAAACCACAGGTGTGGCAGGAACAAAAGGATTGTTTGTTCATTGATTCAGAGGAGGCAACTAACGAGCAACTAAAATTTATTTCCAAAGTAAAGAGGCTGGGTGGTGAATCATACAAATACACAAATGATGAAATCTCTATGGCAGCAGAGCCTACAAATGATCTATATAGTAAAGGCAGCAGTTTTAACATCCCTGCCAAATTCAGTCATGTGGATGTAGAAGCCTTGCTTAACGCCCGCAACCAAAGTGAGGAGCTAAAAGAAGTGCTGAAGGGGGTACATCCCTGGTCATCGCTCCATTATGGTTTTTCTGCGGTTATGATGGTGGAAAAACTTTATGAGTCGATCATTCCAAAGTACTACGGCAAAGAGGTGGAAATACAAATCCTTTCACCCATGACAAAAGGCAGTTTAGGAACAGCGAACCTCAATAAGGTAATCCAGGAAAAAGTGAACCCAAGTGGAGCAGGAAAAGCACAAATACAATTAGGAGGAAGAATCTTCCGGGAAGGTGACAGGGTCATTCAGAAAAGAAACAACTATGATCTTAGCGTATTCAATGGCGATATAGGTACGATCATGAAAGTAGATAATGAGGAACTGCAGGTAGTTGTCAATTTTAAAGCCGGTAAAGAAGTAAAAGAAGTAAGGTATGAAAAGGAACATTTGCTGGAACTGGACCTTGCCTACGCTATCACGATTCACAAGTCGCAAGGCAGTGAGTTTGAGACCATCATTATTCCTCTGGTGACGCAACACTTTGGTATGCTATTTAGAAATCTGGTGTATACCGGTATCACCAGAGCAAAGAAATTAGCCTTGTTTGTAGGTACCAGAAAGGCATTAGCCATGGCAGTTCATAAACAAAATACGGCTATCCGGCAGACTGCGCTGGATTACTTGCTGAAGCAGGGTGGGGGGTAATAAAAACTAACAATTCCTTACCTCTTTCCGGCATACTTCTTTCTGCTGTAATAGTGTATTTCTGGGTAAAAATATCTACCTGAAATACAAAGGAGCAAACAATGAAAAAATACATTTTAACCATACTTATATTCATTCTGACTATTGCAGCTTTTGCCCAACGAGACAATAATGTACCACTTACCTGGGAAGAGCGGCTGGATAAGAAATATACCAGCGGACTTTTCAGCTCCGCAGAGGGCACCTATTTCGACCTGGTGAATGACCCAAATGCCATTAGCGCCAATAGCTACTTCAATGTGCTGGATTGGCTGCAAGGCAGGGTGGCCGGCCTGCGGGTATATACCTACAGAAACCTCCGCCTTCCATTTCTGCGCAATCAACCCGCTGCCATCTTTGTTGATGAAATTAGGGTAGATGCCGGTTACCTCAATATGTTGCCTGTGAACGACATTGCCATGATCAAAGTCATCAAAACGCCCTTTTTAGGGGGATGGGGTGCACCTGGAGGTGCCATAGCCATTTATACCAAGGATGGAGATGAAGAGGAATAAGGCGGACGCCATTTTATTTAACTTCATGGAAAAATTTAATAAGAAATGAAGTACGTTATCACCGGCGGAGCCGGCAACATCTCCAAACCACTGACAGAATCATTATTGGCGGCTGGTCACGAAGTGACTGTGATTGGCAGAAATGCGGAACACCTGAAACCACTTACAGAAAATGGGGCGAAAGCTGCTATTGGTTCGGTAGAAGACGTGGCGTTTTTGACGAAAACCTTTGCTGCGGCTGATGCCGTTTACACAATGGTGCCGCCTCAATATGCTGCCCAAAGTTTTGATGCTTATCAACAAATTGGTGCCAACTATGCAGCAGCCATCAAAGCAAATAATATTAAGTATGTTGTAAACCTTAGCAGTATTGGTGCGCATATGCCTGAAGGTTGCGGGCCAGTGAGTGGTTTGTATCGTGTAGAACAAGAGCTCAATAAATTAAGTGATACAAATGTGTTGCACTTGCGTCCGGGCTTTTTCTATATAAATTTTTATAGTAACATAGGAATGATCAAAGGCATGAACATCATTGGCGGCAATTATGGTGATCATAATTCCATGATGGTTTTATCTCATCCAAGAGATATTGCCGAAGTTGCCGCAGATGCATTATTGAATCTGTCTTTCAAGGGGCATTCCGTACGTTACCTCGCAAGTGATGAACGGACTACCGGTGATGTGGCCAGGGTGTTGGGTGCTGTTATTGGTAAGCCGGAGTTGCCCTGGGTTTCTTTTACCGACGAGCAAGCATATGGTGGTATGACGCAGGTGGGTATGCCGGAAGCAATGGCGGAAAAATACGAAGAGATGGGAAGAGCTATCCGTACTGGCAAAATGTGGGAAGATTTCCTACAACATCGTCCGCAACAATCTGGTAAAACCAAGCTGGAAGATTTTGCCAAAGATTTTGCTTCAGCTTACCAGGCTGGTTAGATTTTTCATGTGACATTCAAAATAAGCTGACAGGTTTTTATATTAGCCCAACTGCCAATGGTGGTTGGGCTTTTTGTCGGACTCTACCTTAATCCTAATTTTGAAGGTCGTTTACCGGAAATCAATTTTCCCGAATCCGTATTTTCATTCCAAAGCATGCACTTGTAAATGAGCTTCAATACAACAGACAACAATCAGGACGGGAAGTCGTTTGGCGATTTGCGATTTGACGATGCAGCTTTTAAAACCTTCTTTAAAAAGTATTTTACCCCCCTTTGTGCTTACTGCCAATTTAAATTTGGTTTCGACCTCGATCTGGCTAAAGAAATTGTGCACCTGGGTTTTATAAAACTTTGGGAGGCTCGCCATACGCTGGCTGCAGATGTATCTCCCAAATCTTATCTGTATAAAATCATTACCAACAACAGTCTGGACATTGTAAAACACGAAAGAGTAAAACAGCAGCATGCACAATTTGTTTTGAATACGACTTCCGAAGGGGCTTTACAAAGCAGTTTTGATAGCGTAGAGGTAAAGCAATTGCATTCTGATATTGAGGCTGCGATTTCAGCATTGCCAGAGCAGATGCGGCGGATTTTTGAACTCAGCCGGTTTGAAGGACTGAAATATGCTGAAATAGCCAATCGATTGAATATTTCGGTAAAAACTGTGGAAACCCAAATGAGCAGGGCGCTGGCAAAACTGCGGGAAAAGCTGTTCGGATACCTTACTTTCTATTTAGTTGTATTGATTTTCAGTCTTTTTATCAAAAAGTAAAAAATATTTTTTCTCCTTGTAGGGGTAAATTCTTCATCACTCGTAATAGTTAAGAAGCACATGAATAACAGCAATCAATATGATGAGCTACTGATCAAGTACCTGGCAGATGAGCTGAATGCGGAAGAGAAAAATTTTGTTGAAAACTGGATATATGCCAGCGAAGAGAACAGGAGATACTTTGAAGAACTGAAGCATGTATGGAACCTGGCAATTGTAAAGCAGACATTGGAAAAAGTGAATTTGGATGAGGAGTGGAATCAGTTTCAAGAAAATATAGCAGCAAGTGAAGCCAAGATAATTTCCCTAAACCAGCAGGAAGAATCAGGTATCGAATATGTGGAAGAGGAAAGTCCTGGCCGGAAATCAGTTGTGTACAGGTTGTTGGTTGCGGCCGCCATTGCCGCTTCGGTGCTTTTGGTGGCAGGTTTGGGCTGGAAGCTCTTTTTTCAAGGCAAACAGGAAACACAGGTTGCCATAAATCCCAAGGAGGCTGTTGACAGCGTTTTAACCTTTGTTCATCACGAAGTAAACAGGACAGGAAAAGAGAAAAGAATACAATTACCAGATGGCTCTTTGATTGTGCTGGCGCATAACAGTGAAATAACTTATCAGGTGCCTTTTACTGATAAACGGGATATCACATTAAAAGGCAAAGCCAATTTCAAAGTGGCCAAAGACAAAACAAGGCCATTTACGGTTATTAGTGGAACAATTGCAACTACTGCATTAGGTACTGAATTTACCGTTACGGCTTTTGAAAACACCAGCCAAATTATTGTACGATTGTATGAAGGCAAAGTCGTTGTGAAGGCTGTGGACAAGGAGAACTGGAGGATGAAAAATGATGTTTACCTGTTGCCTGGTCAGGAGCTTGTTTACAGCGATGATGAGATAGTCAGAGTGAGGGCGTTCAACAAAAGCAATGCTGCCTCTGAGAAAATTAAAAGCAAAGAACTATCCCTTGATAATCCTTCCATACCGACAGACACGGAAGGTTCTTGGTTTATGTTCAACAATCAATCACTTGAACAGGTGCTCGATCAATTGGCAGGATTGTATAACGCAAAAATTGTTTACGACAAAAAAGACGTTCAAAATATTTATTTCACAGGCAAGTACAACAAGTCGCATTCCTTAGAAACTATTCTCAAGCGAATTGGCTCCCTTAATAACCTAACGATCACCAAAAAGGATACTGCTTTCATTATAAGCAAGTAAAACCTTATGGTATAATCCATTGCATTCCGCTAAAGCAGGATGACTTATCAGTTGTACTGGGCGGTAGTGATAGTTGTATCAATTAATTAAACTTTTCATAATAAGCATTACTACATTCATGAAAGTGATCTCCAGCTCCATACTTGTTTTTCTGCTATTGTTACACTGTTGTATTTCCAATGCTCAAAAGCAAAAAGCATATAACGCTATATATTCCGGTATTCCCTGGTTTGATAATAAAGGAAATGTTGTCAGTGCCCATGGTGCCAACATCGTTAAGGACAATGGTCGCTATTACCTGTTCGGAGAAAAACACTCTGATACCTCCAATGCATTTATTGGCTTCAATTGCTACTCGTCCACAGATTTGTACAACTGGAAATTTGAGAGCATAGCACTACCTCTTCAGCCATCGGGTAAATTAGGACCTAACAGGGTAGGCGAACGCCCCAAGGTAATGAAGTGTCCGGCCACTGGAGAATACGTCATGTATATGCATGTGGACACGCTTGGTTATGTTGACCAATTTGTGGGTTATGCAACCTCCAGGAGCATAACTGGACCTTACAGCTTTCATGGCCCCTTGCTCTTCAATGGCAAGCCTATTAAGAAATGGGATATGGGCACTTTCCAGGACAAGGACGGTTCTGGTTATGTGCTGCTGCATGGTGGGGATATATACAAGCTGAGTGATGATTACAAGAGTATCAGTGAACAGGTAAATAAGGCTATGGCCCGAGGATTTGAATCACCTGCCCTGTTTCGAAAAGACAACCTTTATTACTTTCTGGGTTCGCACCTGACTGGCTGGGAAAGAAATGATAACGATTATTATACCGCCACCTCGCTGAAAGGCCCATGGACACATAGGGGCACCTTTGCGCCCAAGGGTACACTGACCTGGAACTCGCAAACCACCTTTGTGTTGCCCATTGAAGGCTCCAAGGACACTACTTACATGTTTATGGGCGACCGGTGGTCTTTTCCCAAACAGGCCTCAGCAGCCACTTACGTGTGGCAGCCTTTGAAGGTTGAAGATACCTCCCTGTCCATTCCAAACTACCAGGAGGCGTGGAGCATCAATCACAAAACCGGAATTACTTCAAGGGGAACTGTATGTAAAAAGATGATTGAGAACTCCGATAATCGGATTACTTATTCCGGCAAATGGGAGCGTGATACATTAACTGTAAAGAGCTCGGATGAAAAGAATGCTTCTTTTACAGTGAATTTTACCGGCACGCAAATCGGCATATACGGACTTGTCCGTCCGGATGGTGGTTATGCCCGCATCACACTCCAAAACAGCAAAGGAAAAACCATACTTTCTTCTGCAGTTGACATGTATTGTAAATACCCGGTAGCAACGCTCAAGTTTTTAAGCCCGGTTCTAACAAAAGACAGCTATACTTTAACCGTTTCTGTGCTGGCGGAGAACTGGTACTGGGTAGAAAAAAGTGGAAGACGGTCTGGCAGTACCGGGTTTTTTGTTTCGATTGATAAACTTGTGATCAACGAATAAGAAAGGCAATTCTAACTTATAATAAATCTTAGGAAATAATAGGAAGCATGAACCATCTGTTGAAGTTTTTCTTTTGGATTACACTGGTATTTTTCTCTTTATCAGTGGTAGCACAAAGCAAGCCTGCGCTTCATAAATTTGGTGACTTGGGTAACGGTACTTTTTTAAATCCCATTCTTCCTGGGGATTATCCCGATCCAAGCATCATGAGGGATGGAAAGAATTATTACATGACGCATTCTTCGTTTGATTATGTGCCCGGGCTCACGGTATGGCATTCTACAGACCTCGTGAACTGGGAACCTATCAGCTATGTGTTTAATTCTAACCTCGGTTCTGGTTGGGCTCCCGACATCTGCAAATACGATGGCAAGTACTATATCTACTTTACGGTAGCGAATAAAGGCAATTTTGTTGTTTATTCTTCCAGTCCATACGGGCCCTGGAGCAATCCCATTGACCTGAAGGTAGATTGGATTGACCCTTGTCATATGGTGGATGAAACCGGGCAACGCTGGCTGTTCTTGAGTGGTGGTCACCGGATAAAACTCGCAGCAGATGGACTGTCTACTATAGGTACCCTGGAAAAGGTTTATGATGGGTGGAAATACCCGGAGGAGTGGGAGACCGAAGGCATGGCTTTGGAAGGTCCCAAGCTTAAAAAAATCGGCGGCTACTATTACATGTTGAGCGCCCAAGGTGGAACGGCTGGTCCCCCTACCTCGCACATGGTTGTAGTTGCCCGTTCCAAATCTATCAATGGTCCCTGGGAAAATGCACCCAATAATCCTTTGGTACATACCTACAACAGGTCAGAAAGATGGTGGTCGAAAGGTCATGGTTCGCTCATCGACGCACAGGATGGTAAATGGTGGATCGTTTATCACGCTTATGAAAATGGATTTTATGGCTTAGGACGGCAAACCTTACTAGAACCTATAGAATTTACCAGTGATGGCTGGCTAAAAGCACCTACGGGCACAGGAATAGAAAAGCCATTGCGCAAACCTGTCAAATCAGAGAAGGTCATAAATCGCCTGGCACGGCTAAATGAATTTCGTGTAGGGCTTGACTGGCGTTTTTACAAGCAATTTGATACAAGCCGGTTTTCCGTTAACGACGGTGTTCTTACATTGAAAGCGCAAGGAAAAAACCCGCAGGAATCTGCTCCGTTGCTCTTTGTTGCAGGCGCACATGATTATGAATTTAGTGTCCGGATAGATAAAGATCCAAATGCTGTTGCAGGTCTTGTACTTTTTTACAATACAGATTTCTATGTAGGAACTGGGTTCGACAGCAAACAAATTCTTAGCTGGAGAAAAGGCGATATTAAAGGGAGGCATGAACAAAAGGGGAAAAATCAATTATGGCTGAAAATCCGGAATAACAACAATATCGTTACCGGGTATTACAGTTATGATGGAGTTAACTGGAGCAAAGAGCCTTGGTCAAGAGATATATCAGGTTATCACCATAATGTGTTGTATGATTTTATCAGTATTTTACCGGGTCTGTTTGCTTATGGAGAAGGAGAGGTTCGGTTTAGTGAGTTTCAGTTTAAGCAATTTGACTAAACCAGGAATTGATAGTATGGCATATAGAAATAAAAATTTTTTAACGAAAACAAAAAATATTAGTTAGATGATGCATTTGAATAAATACCGTTACCTGCTCATTTTTGCTTTATTGATTTCGCAGTGCATTGCGGCACAGAAAACTGCATTTCCGATTGTTACCAAAACGGTCAAGGTTTCGATTATTTATGATAAGAATGCACCTAGATTGGATTCCATTTCGGCCAATCTCCTGGCGGAAGATATTGAAAGGGTTTCTTCATTTAAGCCAATAGTGCTTACAGATATTGCAAAAGCAAAGGGAAATATCATTGTTATAGGTGCTATTCAATCCTCCCTTATTCAAAAAATGGTAGGTAAACAATCCGCTTTTTCCAAAAAACTAAACGGCCAATGGGAATGTTTCGGTTTTACCGTTGTTGAGAAACCATTAGCTGCTATTTCAAAAGCATTGGTGATTGCCGGAAGCGATGCCAGGGGCACAGCTTACGGGGTGTTTACTCTATCAGAAAAAATTGGTGTTTCTCCCTGGTACTGGTGGGCGGACGTGCCGGTAAAACAACAAAAGGAATTGACCATCACGCAGGATCAATACATTTCTGCTTCACCTGCCGTAAAATATAGAGGCATTTTTATCAATGATGAAGATTGGGGACTGCAACCATGGGCGGCTAAAACGTTTGAACCAGAAACTGGTGATATCGGCCCAAAAACTTATGCCAAAGTATTTGAATTATTGCTTCGGTTAAAAGCCAATTTCATTTGGCCGGCCATGCATCCAAGTACTAAAGCGTTCTTTCATTACCCGGGTAATGTAAAAACAGCAGAAGACTACCAAATTATCATTGGCTCCTCTCATGCCGAACCCATGCTAAGAAACAACGTTGGAGAGTGGGATGAGAAGACCATGGGCCATTTCAATTACTTCACCAATAAAGAAAGAATTTATCAATACTGGGAAGAGCGGGTAAAACAAAGCAAGGGCGTTAATGCCATTTATACCCTTGGTATGCGTGGTGTTCATGATGGCCAAATGGAAGGCATCAAAGACCTCAAAGAAGCTGTACCTGTGGTGGAGGGGATCATCAAAGAAGAACGTGATCTGCTTTCCAAATACATCAACAAAGATGTAACCGCTATACCACAAGTGTTAACTCCATACAAAGAAGTGCTGGAGATTTATGACCATGGCTTGAAAGTACCGGAGGATGTAACCCTTGTGTGGCCTGACGACAACTATGGTTACATAC
>CBKWHA010000113.1:0-16035 GCA_966674115.1 uncultured Chitinophagaceae bacterium | reverse complement strand
TCTGATTTAAAAGATACAAATCTGTCGGATCAGGACAAAGCTTATTTTGTTGCTAACATTGGGAGTGATTTGCCGGATGTAGAATTGGTTGAAACAACAGCTCTTGGATTTGCAAAAATTGTTAAAGGAAAGCCATTGAGCGATTTGCGTGTAAGATTTACAGTTACCCAGACATCAGAGGTTAGTATTGGTTATTTAACCACACAACCAGATGGTAATCCTGGCAGATTCTGCAACATTCGTGCGTTCAATTTTTATGTAAGTAATTAATTAGATTATTTTATCATCTTTAGTTCTGAATAAGTCCTTTTTTCATGAACTATAAAACAAACCCTCTTTAGCTTTTGTAATGCTAAATGAGGGTTTGTTTTTTTCTTTTGCATGAGAAAATCTAGGCATTTTTACCAAAAAACCCCCTTTTTAGAACAATCTACCCCCTATCCGCTACTTTTTTGAGCAATATCTTGCGGCGATTGGATCAGGAAAAAATCCTGATTTATCATGTATAGTTTATGAATATCACCTATTTAATAGAGAAGTTTGAAACCCTTTATGGTGCAGAACCCTTGATTTTTAAATCTCCAGGACGGGTAAATATTATAGGGGAACATACCGATTATAATGAAGGCTTTGTGCTGCCTGCAGCTATTGATAAAGCTGTTTATGTCGCTATCAATAAAAGAGAGGACCAGGAAATTCGTTTGTATGCCGTTGATTACAATGAAAGCTTTTCTGTTTCCCGTACTTCAATTATGCCATCTGAAACAGGCTGGGCTAATTATATTTTAGGCGTGGTCGATCAATTACAGACTAAGGGGTATCAATTGGGGGGATTTAACCTTGTGCTGGATGGAGACGTACCATTAGGAGCAGGCCTTTCTTCTTCTGCGGCAGTGGAATGTGCCACTATTTATGCCTTGAACGAACTATTTGGTTTGGGCATTGATAAAATGACAATGGTAAAAATGGCACAAAAAGCCGAACACATTTATGCAGGAGTGAAGTGCGGCATCATGGACCAGTTTGCTTCCATGTTTGGGAAAAAAGACCATGTGATCAGATTAGACTGCCTTTCCCTGGAATACGAGTATGTGCCTTTGGATTTGAAAGGCTACAAAGTTGTTCTGTTCAACACCAATGTAAAGCATTCGCTTTCATCCTCAGAATACAATACCCGAAGGGAGCAATGTGAACAAGGGGTACAATGGATAAAGGAGCATTATCCGGAAGTGACCTCTCTTCGTGGCGCAACTCTCCAAATGCTTGAGACCTTTGTTTTGCCTAATGATGAACTGATTTACAGCAGATGCAAATATGTAGTGGAAGAAAATATTCGTCTTTTGGAGGGATGCGAGGATCTGAAAAACGGAAATATTAAAGGATTGGGGCAAAAGATGTTCCAAACGCATGAAGGCTTGAGCAAGGAGTACGAAGTAAGCTGCAAGGAATTAGATTTTTTAGTGGATGCAGTGAAGAGTAATCCCAATGTGTTGGGGGCACGAATGATGGGCGGCGGCTTTGGTGGCTGCACGATTAATTTGGTGAAAGAAGATGCTATTGATGCATTAGTGGAAAAATTAAGTATTAGTTATAAAGCAGCTACGGGACTTGAATTAAGCGCTTACATTACGCAAATTGAAAATGGCAGCAATAAAGTTATTGCGCAACAACTCGTAAATACTTGATTTACAGATCGCAAGTTGCTTTAAATGAACTACTTTGCAAACCCTTTTATAAATAATATTTACTGCTTGTAAAGAGATTATGAAAATTAATAAATTACTGTTCCTATTATTATTGTTTTGTCCGTTTGCACTTTTTGCCCAACACAAAACGGATATTAAGAAAAAACAAAATTTCTCTAGCTATTTGTTTGTTTATTTCACTGGTAACGGAAAAGATCAGGAAGCGATCCGTTTTGCCCTGAGTAAAGATGGCTATCATTTCAAGGCATTAAATAACAACAATCCTGTTATTTCCTCTGAAGCGATCAGTTCTACCGGAGGGGTTCGCGACCCTCATATTTTGCGCAGTACAAGTGGAAAAACCTTTTATATGGTGGCCACTGATATGGTTGCAGCCAATGGCTGGGATTCAAACAGGGCCATGGTGCTGTTGAAATCTACCGACTTAATTAACTGGACATCCAGTATCGTCAATATTCAGAAAGCTTTTCCTGGAAACGAAGATCTGCTCCGGGTTTGGGCACCTCAAACCATTTATGACCCTGAGGTTGGTAAATATATGATCTATTGGTCTATGAAACACGGTAAGGATCCTGATAAGATCTATTATGCTTATGCAAACAAGGATTTCACTGGCCTGGAAACAGAACCTAAGCAACTGTTTTTCAGTCCTACTAACGGGGCTTGTATCGATGGAGATATTGTATTAAAAGATGGAAAATACCATTTGTTCTTCAAAACAGAAAGTGAAGGTGCTGGCATTAAAATCGCCAAATCTGATAAATTGACCGAAGGCTATGTTTTGCAGGATGGTTACATACAGCAAACTAAGGATCCTGTGGAAGGCGCAGGTGTTTTTAAACTCAATAATGGCGATGGTTATATCCTGATGTATGATGTGTATACGAAAGGAAAATACCAGTTTACCAAGAGCACAGACCTGCAAAACTTTACAGTAATTGACCAGGAAGTAACCATGGACTTTCACCCACGTCACGGAACCGTTATGCCCATTACAAAAAAAGAAACAAAGGCACTTCTTAAAAAATGGGGAAATCGTAAATAGTTTTTAAATTAAAATAGAACAAATGTTTGATCTTCATGAACATCCGCATACACGGTTGAATTTGTTGACTGGTGAATGGATATTAGTGTCGCCGCACAGAACCAAACGCCCCTGGCAGGGAAAAGTGGAAACGGTTCCTGCAGATAACCGACCAACCTATGATCCGAAGTGCTACCTGTGTCCTGGCAATGAAAGAGCGGATGGTAGTAAAAATCCAGTTTACACCGATTCCTTTGTTTTTACCAATGATTTTGCAGCTTTGCTTGCTGATACTCCGGAAGGCGAAATAAATGTGGAAGGACTTCTAAAAGCTCAAAGTGAAAAAGGCACCTGCCGGGTGATCAGCTTTTCACCCGATCATAGCCTGACACTCCCGCTAGTGAGTGTAGACGGCATCAAAAAGGTCATTGAACTGTGGCAAGAGGAGTATAAAAACCTTTCCAATGATCCATCTATCAAGTACATCCAGATCTTCGAGAACAAAGGTGAGATCATGGGCTGTTCCAATCCCCACCCGCATGGACAAATCTGGGCCTCATCTTCCCTTCCCCTGGAGCTAGTAAAGGAAACCAGAGCGCAAAAAAAATATTATGAAGAAAAAGGGAGGAGCTTGCTAGCGGATTATGTGCAACTGGAAATCAAACAAAAAGAAAGGGTCGTTCTGGAAAATGAGCACTTTGTTGCCTTGGTTCCTTTTTGGGCGGTATGGCCGTATGAGACCATGATTGTCAGCAAAAGGCAGGTGCAAAATATCCTTCAGTTCACAGAAGAGGAAAAAACTGCTTTTGCCCAGATCTTAAAGAAGCTGACTGCCAAGTATGATAACCTTTTCGAGGTTTCTTTCCCTTATTCTGCCGGTATGCACCAGGCGCCGGTGAATGATGGAGCACATCCTGAATGGCACTGGCACATGCACTTCTATCCACCGCTCTTACGCTCTGCCACTGTTAAAAAATTCATGGTGGGCTATGAAATGCTGGCCAATCCTCAGAGAGACGTTACAGCAGAATGGGCCGCAGGCCGATTGAGGAACCTTCCGGAAATACATTATAAGGAAAGAACCAATCCATAACCTTTGACAATGAAAAGGATCATTTCATTTTGTTGCTTATTTATTTTATTGGTTCATTTTGCTTTTGCCCAGACTGAGCAACGTACATTTAATGCGGGTAGTTTTACTGCTGGGACCAATCAGTTTTTGCTCAACGGAAAACCATTTGTGATCCGCGCTGCGGAACTGCATTATCCCCGCATACCCAAAGAATATTGGGAACATAGAATCCAGTTGAGCAAGTCTATGGGCATGAATACTGTCTGTATTTATCTATTCTGGAACCTGCATGAGCAAAAGCAGGATCAATTTGACTTTACCGGTCAAAACGATGTAGCAGAGTTTGTGCGTCTTGTGCAGAAAAATGGAATGTATTGCATTGTTCGCCCTGGTCCCTATGTATGTGCGGAATGGGATATGGGCGGTTTGCCCTGGTGGCTCTTAAAGAAGAAAGACATCAAATTAAGGGATCTTTCTGACAGCTATTTTATGGAACGGACGCTTAAGTTCTTTAAAGAAGCTGGAACACAATTAGCGCCTTTGCAAATACAAAATGGTGGCAACATCATTATGGTGCAGGTAGAGAATGAGTATGCTACCTATGGATCTGACAAAGCCTATATGGAAGCCATCCGGAATGGAATCAGGGAAGCAGGTTTTGACAAGGTTCAGTTATTCCGTTGTGACTGGTCTTCCAATTTCAACAAATACCAACTGGATGGTGTAGCCACCACCCTGAACTTTGGAGCAGGATCTAATATTGATAATCAATTCAAGGATTTTAAACAAATCTATCCTGCCGCGCCCCTTATGTGCAGTGAATACTGGACTGGTTGGTTTGACCATTGGGGAAAACCCCATGAAACCAGGTCTATCAGTAGCTTCATTGGCAGTTTAAAAGACATGATGGACAGAAAAGTTTCCTTTAGCCTTTATATGGCACATGGGGGAACTTCGTTTGGTCAATGGGGTGGTGCTAATGCAGGACCGTATTCTCCCATGGTTTCTTCTTATGATTATAATGCTCCTATAGGAGAACAGGGAAATACCACTGATAAGTTTTTCGCTGTTCGTGAGCTTCTTAATAACTATCTCCAGGATGGAGAAACGCTGGGTGTTATTCCAGATTCAATGCCAGTAATTGAAGTGCCAACATTTGTAATAAAAGAAAGTGCACCATTGTTCTCTAATTTGCCATCCCCTCATAAAACCGAAACTATGAAGCCTATGGAAGAATTCGGTCAGGGCTGGGGTCGCATATTATACCGGACACAATTGCCTCCGTCAGTAACCAAACAAAAATTGACCATTACAGAAGTACATGATTGGGCTACTGTTTTTATCGATGGTAAAGCTATTGGCAAGTTAGATCGCAGGAGAGGAGATCATACACTGGAGCTGCCTGCAATTCCTAAAGGCGCTCAATTAGATATTTTAGTAGAAGCAACAGGAAGGGTTAATTACGGAAAGGCCATTTTGGATCATAAAGGCATTACTGAAAAGGTAGAAATAGGAGAAAGTATCACCAAAAAGGAATTGAAAAATTGGCTGGTATACAATTTTCCTGTTGACTACGAATTCCAGAAAAATTTAAAATTTTCTACTGCAACTGCGAATGGTCCTGCCTGGTATAAAGGGAGTTTCAAAATATCAAAAATAGGAGATACTTATTTGGATGTGAGCAACTGGGGCAAGGGAATGGTATGGGTAAATGGTCATAACCTGGGTCGATTCTGGAAGATTGGTCCCCAGCAGACGATGTACTTACCCGGAGCATGGCTGCAAAAAGGAGAAAATGAAATCATTATCCTGGATGTAGAGAAGCCTGCAAAAAGAATCGTAGCAGGCGTAACAAAGCCGATATTGGATATAATAAATCCTGATCAATCTTTGTTACACAGGAAAAAAGGGCAAAAACTCCAACTTTCTAAAGAAGTTCCTGTACTTTCCGGAAGCTTCAATGCCCGTAAAGAGTGGAAAGGCATTAAGTTACCGAAGCTAATTGAAGGCCGATACTTTTGTCTGGAAGCGCAGAATGCCCAACAATCAAATGATCCGCTAGCCAGTATTGCAGAATTGGAATTGATCGGGAAAGACGGCAAAATTTTGTCCACCTTGCAATGGAAAGTAGTCTATGCCAGCAGTGAAGAAATTACTTCAGGTAACCATGCTGCTGACAAAGTATTTGACCTCCAGGAATCTACTTTCTGGCAAAGTCAATCTGTAGGAGCCAAACCTTCACATCCTCACCAGATAGTTATTGATCTGGGTGCCGTTGAAACAGTAAGTGGTATACGTTATTTACCACGTTCTGATCAAAAAACAGATGGCATGGTCAAAGATTACCGTGTGTTTATTAAAAAGGAACCATTTAAGTTTTAACAAGTTGGACGATGTAGATGCCATCGTTATCAAAGCAGGTTGTGTCTTATAATTTTTTTGTATGCGAAAAGGAACTTTATTAACAGCGTTGCTATTATTTGTTCTGATAGTGTATGCACAAAAAGCAAGCGTTAACATTGTACCTGTAGATAGTGGCTGGGCCGCCAATTCTGTGAATGCAGTCATCTTCAGGAAAAATTCATTGGTAACTTTTGGTGACACCCAATTCATTTCCTATTACAATAAAGACCGCTATGTTGTATTAGGCAAAAGGAAATTAGGTACGCAGAAATGGCAATTACAACAAACGCCCTACCAGGGCAATACCGAAGATGCTCATAATACGATCAGTATGATGGTGGATGGGGAAGGCTATTTACATCTCTCCTGGGATCATCATAACAACCCTTTGCGGTATGCACGGAGCAAAATACCCGGTTCTCTGGAGCTAACAGAAAAGCTGTCCATGACCGGTCAACTTGAAAACAAGGTCAGTTATCCGGAATTCTACAAGTTAGTTGATGGCAATCTTCTTTTTTTCTATCGCGATGGAGGTTCGGGACAAGGCAACCTGGTGATCAATCACTACGATACCCGATCTAAGACCTGGACACAATTACACAGTAACTTAATAGATGGCGAGCGGCAGCGTAATGCCTACTGGCAAGCCTGCACTGATGACCAAGGCATAATTCATATTTCATGGGTATGGAGGGAAAGTCCTGATGTTGCTTCTAATCATGACCTCTGTTATGCCCGCTCAACAGATGGCGGCAAAACATGGGAGCAATCAACAGGTGAAAAATATAAGCTGCCCATTACAATGGCTACTGCGGAGGTGGCCTGTTCCATTCCCCAAAAAAGTGAATTGATCAACCAGACTTCTATGTTTGCTGATGCTGCTGGTAACCCTTACATCGCTACCTATTGGAGAGAACAAGGGACTACAGTACCTCAATACCACCTGGTTTATCATTTAGGTAATAAATGGCAAGTTCAAAATCTTTTATTCCGATCAACACCTTTTAGTTTAAGTGGGGGAGGTAGCAAACGAATTCCTATTGCCAGACCGCAGATCGTAGCCAGGCAAAAAGGTCGCAAGCTGGCCGCAGTCATTATCTTCCGCGATGAGGAAAGGGGCAGCAAGGCTTCTGTAGCTATCAATAAAAACCTCAAAAAGCATAAGTGGAAAATTCTGGATTTAAGTCCATACAGCTTGGGTTCATGGGAGCCTTCCTATGATACTGAGTTGTGGAAGGAGAAAGGAGTTTTGCACCTCTTTACTCAAAATGTAGTGCAAGTGGATGCTGAAGGTCTTTCTGCTACTGCACCTCAAATGGTGGCAGTAATGGAGTGGGTACCATTCAACAATAACTAAAAACTCAATTATTAAAATAGAGCGCCAATGAAAAGGATATTAATTCCTCTATGTCTTTTAAGCCAATTTGCTTTTGCACAAAACAGTGTAAACAATTTGGGTAATAAACCATTAAAAGATTTCTCCAAAAACAATGCATGGGAAAACCCATTGTTCTTCGAAGAAAATAAAGAAAAGCCACATGCTACTTTTATGCTCTTTGATAAGAAAGAAGATGTTGCAGGAGATGATTACAGCCGTTCACCTTTTTACCAATCTTTAAATGGCAGCTGGAAATTTGTTTATGTTGATAAATATTCCGACCGCCCAAAGGATTTCTTTAAAGTAGGTTTGGATGATTCCAAATGGAACAACCTTCCGGTGCCTTCCAATTGGGAACGAAAAGGTTTTGGTACTCCCATTTATACCAACATTGTGTACCCTCACCCCAAAAATCCACCTTTCATTGGTGAGAACAATCCTGTGGGCACTTACCGTAAAACTTTTACTGTGCCGGAGAGCTGGAATGGAAGAGAAATCATGTTGAACTTTGGTTCCATTACCGGTTGTGCCTTTGTGTATGTTAATGGTGAAAAGGTAGGCATGACCAAAGCCTCCAAATCACTTGCTGAATTCAATATTACTAAGTATTTAAAGCAAGGCAATAACCTGCTGGCCGTACAAGTATTCCGCTGGCACGATGGCTCTTACCTTGAGGACCAGGACTTCTGGCGCTTAAGTGGTATTGAACGGGATGTATACCTTACTGCCCTTCCTAAACTCACTGTTTGGGATTTCTTCCTCAAAGCAGACCTGGATCCTCAGTATAAAAATGGAGTGTTCAGTGCAGATGTGGATTTAAGACAATTTGCCGGCAACATAGTAAAAGCAGCTACCGTTGCTGTTGAAGTGCTGGACAAAGTGGGTAAACCTGTATTCAGCAAGCAGCATGATGTAACAATTGGTAACAATGAGGTTCAATCAGTGCGCTTTAGTGGAGTCGTGAAAAACCCATTGAAATGGAGTGCTGAAGCCCCGAATTTATATGATGCCATTATCACAGTAAAAGACAAGAGCGGTAATGTACTCAGCCTCACAGGATCAAAGATTGGCTTTAGAAAAGTGGAAATCAAAAATGCACAACTTCTGATCAACGGGGTGGCTACTTATGTACATGGTGTAAACCGACACGAACACGATGACGTAGAAGGCCATGTACCTGGCAAAGAGTTGATGATCAAAGACATTCAATTAATGAAACTTTTCAACATTAATGCTGTGCGCACCTGTCATTATCCTAATGATCCCATGTGGTACAAACTCTGTGACCAGTATGGGTTGTATTTAGTGGATGAAGCCAATGTTGAAACACATGGCATGGGTGCTACCCTGCAAAATTGGTTCGACACAACTGTACATCCGGCCTATTTGCCTGAGTGGGCCCCGGCACATATGGACCGCTTTCAACGCGTGGTAGAAAGGGATAAAAATCATCCTTCCGTAATTATATGGTCACTAGGTAATGAGTGTGGCAATGGTCAGGTATTCCATGATGGGTATAAATGGATGAAAAAAAGAGATAACACCCGCCCGGTGCAGTTTGAACAGGCTGATGAAGACTGGAACACGGATATTGTCTGCCCGATGTATCCACAAATCAAGCATATGAAAAGCTATGCTGCTGATCAATCTAAGACCCGGCCTTATATCATGTGCGAATACTCTCATGCCATGGGTAATAGCAACGGTAACTTCCAGGAATACTTTGATATCATCAGGGGCAGTAAACACATGCAGGGTGGCTTTATTTGGGACTGGGTAGACCAGGGTATGAAAACCAAAGATGATGGAGGGATGTTTTATGCCTATGGTGGTGATTTAGGGGGATATCACCTGCAAAATGATGAGAACTTCTGCGCCAACGGGTTAGTTGCAGCAGATAGAACCCCCCATCCGGGTTTGTATGAAGTAAAAAAGGTGTACTCAAAGATTCAGTTCTCTGCCAAAGATGCTGCAAAAGGTGTGATCACCGTGCAAAACCTCTATGACTTTACCAACCTGGACCAATATGATTTCAAGTGGGAGTTGTACCAAAATGGCAGTAAAGTAAAAGAAGGCACCTTTGCAGTCAATGTGGCCCCACACCAACAAAAAGATATCACGCTGAACATTCCACAATTCAAGGCAGAAGAGGGTAGTGAGTTTTTCCTTAATGTTTATGCATTCACCAAAAAAGCTACAGAACTTGTACCGGCAGGGCATGAAATTGGCAGAGGGCAATTCAAAACTGGTGGTGATTATTTTGCCCGTAAGATGATCCCTGATAGCAAATTGCAGGTTCAAAAAGAAGGAGACCGCCTGAAGTTTCAATCCGGTACTATCAGTGGCGAGTTTGATGGGAAACAAGGCCGCTTCACCCGCTATGCAGCAAACAATGATGGTGGAATCATTGCCCAATTCCCTGAACCTTTCTTCTGGCGGGCACCCACGGACAATGATTTTGGCAGTGGTATGCAGGTAAACTTAGGTATTTGGCGTACGGCCCATGTAAACAGGTCGGTTAAAAACATAACTGTTGGCGAGCAGTCAGAAAATGGTTTGCCCATTAAAGTAGAATACCAATTGGATGGTATTGGTGTTCCTTATACAGTGGAATACCTGGTGCAGCATGATGGCTCCATAAAAGTGACAGCCTCTATTGATATGAGTGGTCGGAACCTGCCTGAACTGCCCCGCTTTGGCATGCGTATGCAATTGCCTGCAGGCTATGATAACCTGAGTTACTATGGACGTGGTCCCTGGGAGAACTACAGTGACCGCAACACAGCTTCCTTTGTTGGATTGTATCAAGGCAAAGTACAAAACCAATACACCTGGAACTACATCCGTCCGCAAGAAGGTGGGTATAAAACAGATGTACGCTGGCTGACACTGACCAACAGTGAAGGCAAGGGTTTGCAGATCGAAGGGGTACAACCCATATGTTTCAGTGCACTGAACAACAGAACAGAAGATTTTGATCCGGGCCTCACCAAAAAACAGCAGCATCCAACTGATGTGAAGCCCAGAAATGAAGTGTACCTGAACATTGACCTGAAACAAAGAGGGGTTGGTGGCGATAATAGCTGGGGAGCGTTACCTCATAACGAATACCGCTTATTAGATAAAAAATATACCTATAGTTACGTAATGAGGTTAATAAACAAATAAGTATCTTCTCTATTAGACCTGGCCAGTTTGTAAATCTGCCAGGTCTTTTACTTTTATTATACACAAACATCAGAATAAAAACAGAAGTTTGTACCTGTAAAAATGACGATTATTATTTATGAAACTGTTTCAGAAAACAATTGCCGCATTACTATTGATGTATCTGTTCAATTGGCAACCAGTTCAGGCGCAATTATCCTCTGCCAGTATAAGCAGCCCTGACAAGAAAATCAGCGTAAATATTACTATTGATGGTGCCAAACATGCCTTCTATACAATTGCTTACAATAATGAAACCATATTAGAAGCATCTAAATTGGGCATAAAGCGCCAGGATGCTGATTTCTCTTCAGGGCTTAGTTTGGTTTCTTCTTCTTCAATTGAAAAGATTTCAGACAAATACCAGTTAGTAAGTGGTAAACGGACAAATAATCAATACAAAGCAAATAAAAGAGTATTTCACTTCCGGAATGCTGCTAATGAGGCTATAGATATTATTTTCCAGGTTTCCAATGATGGTGTTGCCTTTAGATATTATTTTCCGGCTACGTCAAACGATCAAAAGACGATTACCTCAGAAACTACCAGTTTCAATTTCCCTGATGCATCAAAAGCCTGGCTGCAACCCATGCAGGTAGCAAAAACAGGGTGGGAGCAAACAAACCCTGCTTATGAAGAACATTACAAGCAGGCAATAAGCATTGGCACTCCAGCACCAACAGAAGCTGGTTGGATATATCCTGCATTATTCCAGCATAAGAATACCTGGATATTGATTACAGAAGCTTCCATGAATGGGAAATATTGTGCCAGCAGGCTAAGTGCCCAATCGCCAAATGGTGAATACAGCGTGACCTTACCTGATCCCAGAGAAGTAATCTCCGATAAAGGCTTGCTACCAGTTTCGGTTTTACCATTTTCTTCTCCCTGGCGTATTATCACTATTGGCAGCCTGAAGACAATCACAGAATCAACCTTAGGAACAGACCTGGCAGATCCATCAGTAGCAATGGATAAGTCCTTTATTAAACCTGGTAAATCATCCTGGAGTTGGATCAATTCAAAAGATGATTTCATAATATATCCGGAACAAAAAAAATATATTGATTTTGCGGCTGACATGAACTGGCAGTATTGCCTGATAGATGCTGATTGGGATAGGAAGATCGGTTATGAAAAAATTAAAGAACTGGCAGATTATGCCAAAACTAAGAATGTGGGCTTGCTACTCTGGTACAACTCCGCTGGTGATTGGAATACAGTAAAATACACACCCAAAAATCTTTTGTTGACCCATGAAAGCAGGATTAAAGAATTCAGCCGCCTGAAAGAAATGGGCATAAAAGGAGTAAAGATTGATTTCTTCGGAGGTGATGGTCAATCAGTAATGCAGTATTATATAGATATTTTGAATGATGCTGCACAATATGGTCTGATGGTAAACTTCCATGGCGCTACTTTACCGAGAGGCTGGCACAAAACCTATCCACACCTGATGACCACAGAAGCTGTCAGAGGTTTTGAGATGGTTACTTTTGGGCAGGAAGATGCTGACAAACAACCTACTCATTGCGCAATGCTCCCATTTACGCGTAATGCATTTGATCCAATGGATTTTACGCCGATGAATCTATATAAGATTCCTACAAAGGTGCAAAGGAAAACAAGCAGTGGTTTTGAGTTGGCACTTTCCGTACTTTTTGTATCGGGTATACAGCACTTTGCTGAATCTCCTGAAGGTATGGCACACGTACCGGATTATGTAAAACAGTTCTTACGTGATCTTCCTACTCATTGGGATGATGTGCGGTTTATTGAAGGTTTCCCAGGTAAATATGTGGTATTGGCAAGGAAAAGCGGTTCAAAGTGGTACATATCAGGCATCAATGCAGAAGGTACTGCAAAAGAAATTTCTTTGAACCTGTCTTCATTTAGAAAAAAGAAAGCAACCTTGATTACAGACGGTGCGGAACCATTAACGTTTGCTACGGAGCATAATAGCAAAACCAAAACAAAGCAAATAACAATCAAACCAACCGGTGGTTTTGTATTGGTTCTTGAATAGTAAACCTTTTATTTAAATGATAAGCCATATGTATATCCATTTACCTCCATATCTTTTGATTAAAAAGATCCTCACTGCACTTTGTTGTTTTTTTATGGTGACAAGCCTGCAGGCGCAGACCTCAAAAACCGCAAGTGACAGGAAGGTCTGGCTGGATTATATGGATAAGATTGCCAGACCTGTGATGCAAAATCTGGCAGAAGATAAGTTGAAAGAAGTAATGCCTGTGGCATTATCTAAACGATCAGACAATCCTACCCATAGAGCAAAAGTTGCCTACCTAGAGGCTTTTGGAAGAACCCTTTGTGGCATTGCCCCTTGGTTGAACACAGAAGGAGGAACAAAGGAAGAAGTGACCTTGCGCAATAAATACCGGGATTGGTCATTGAAAGCTATTGCGAATGCCGTCAATCCCAACGCCAGGGATTACATGACATGGAATTTAGGCGGGCAGCAATTAGTGGATGCATCCTTTGTTGCATTAGGCTTGGTACGTAGCCCCTGGTTGTGGGAACACCTTGATAAAAATGTTCAGCAACAGATTGCGGATGCTTTTAAATTAACCCGTGGTTTTGTACCGGTTTATTCTAACTGGATATTATTCTCTGGTATGATTGAAGCCTTTTTCTGTAAGTACGGCTATGAATATGATAAGGTACGTATAGAATACAGCATCCGGGAATTTGCACACCATTGGTATGTTGGTGATGGTATGTTTTCTGATGGCATGAACTTCAATCTTGACTATTACAACAGCTATGTGATACAACCATATCTGGCAGCTATTCTTGATATCGTTAGCAAGCAAACTAAATCTTATGACTTCTTTTTACCAAAGCTCGATAAGATCAGTAAACGCTATGCAGAAATCCAGGAACGCATGATCAATGCAGATGGGAGCTACCCTCTCACAGGGCGTTCTATTGTTTACCGAGGTGCCGCATTTCATCAACTTGCGGATATGTCATGGAGAAAACAATTACCTGGCTCATTGAAACCAGCCCAGATTCGTGGTGCACTGACGGCTGTGATCAAGAAGACATTAGAAGCACCCTCTACCTTCACGAAAGATGGTTGGCTTACTATTGGTGTATATGGTTCTCAACCAGACTTAGCTGATGTTTACAATAATACCGGTAGTCTGTACCTCTGTTCAACCATTTTCCTGCCACTTGGACTTCCCGATACCGATGAATTCTGGTCAGCACCAGCACAGCCATGGACTTCTTTGAAGGTATGGACAGGGCAAGACGCAACAGGAGATCATGCGTTGGAACTACGTTAATTTCAAATCAGATCTCTCAACATCAATTCCATTATGATTAAGAAGCTAATATTCTCTACTTTTTTGATTTCAAACTTTGCTGCACAGGCGCAATCGGACTTTCTAACCAATATTCCTGCACGTAAAACTTTCAGTCTTAACGGTAAATGGCAATATATTGTTGATCCATACGAAACAGGGTATTATAATTACCGTTGGCATGAACGGCATGAAAAAGACCGCGAAGCCTACTGGAACAGTGATGTGCCCAACAATAAAACCGATCGCCTGGAGCATGGATATAGTGATAAATATAGCTTGAATGTGCCTGGTGACTGGAATTCACAGGATCCAAAGTTCTTATATTATGAAGGAGTTGTATGGTATAAACGCTCATTCGACTTCTCCAAATCAGCACCTGCCAATAAAGTATTCCTTTATTTCGGTGCTGTAAATTATCAATCAGATGTTTATCTCAATGGCAAAAAGTTAGGTCAACACAAAGGTGGCTTTAGTCCTTTCCAGTTTGAAATACCAGACAGCATATTAAAAGTAAAAGACAATTTCCTGGTTGTTAAGGTAGACAACAAACGGAAAGCAGATGAAATTCCAACCCTAAACACGGACTGGTGGAATTATGGTGGCATTACACGTGATGTATTGGTGGTAGAAGTTCCAGAAAATTATATCAAAGATTATTTTGTTCACCTTAAAAAAGGTACTTTGAATGAAGTAGAAGGCTGGATCAAAAAGAGCAACAGTGGGAATGAAACCATCACGCTTGAAATTCCGGAATTGAAGTTCCGTAAAAAAATTGCGGGATCAGGTGATAGTATTGCATTTAGCTACAAACTCCCTAAGCTCCAATTGTGGTCGCCTGATAATCCCAAATTATACAATGTTATCATACAATCAGGCTCCGACAGGGTAGAGGATAAGATCGGATTCAGGAATATTGAAGTTCAGGGTTCCCAAATCCTGCTGAATGGTAAACCCATCTTTTTAAGAGGCATCTGCATCCACGAGGAAATATCCCGGGAAATACGCCGCGCCTATAGCAAGGCTGATGCATTACATTTATTGGGGCAGGCCAAAGAACTCAATGCCAATATGGTGCGCCTGGCACATTATCCGCACAATGAGTATATGACCCGCACCGCCGATTCGTTAGGTCTTCTGGTTTGGTCGGAGATCCCTGTTTACTGGACCATCAACTTTAAGAGCGATGAGGTTTTGGAAAAAGCAAAAGGTCAGTTGAAAGACATGATCACCCGCGATCGGAACAGGGCCAGCATCATTATTTGGTCGGTTGGCAATGAAACACCGGTTCACGAGGCGCGTACCGCATTTATGAGCAACCTGGCTATGACTGCCAAAATTCTAGACAGTAGTCGCCTGATTTCAGCGGCCCTTGAAGTACACAATGAAAAAGGAACATTGGTCGTTGATGATCCGCTTGGCCAGTTTACTGATTTAGTGTCCGTAAATGAATACCTGGGATGGTATTCCGACTTACCTAATCATGTGCGTACAGCGAAATGGGATATCAAATATAATAAGCCATTCTTTATCAGTGAAACCGGGGCAGAAGCTTTGGGCGGCTATCACGCCGACAGCCTTACCCGTTGGAATGAAGAGTACCAGGAGTGGTTTTACCAGGAACAGGTAGCGATGCTGAAACGGTTGCCAGAGAATTTTGTAGGTATCTCACCCTGGATCATGGTTGACTTCCGTTCTCCCAAGCGAAACAACCCAACTTACCAGGAAGGCTGGAACAACAAAGGGCTGTTTGATCAGAAAGGTAATAAGAAAAAAGCTTTCTATGTTTTGAAGGGATACTACGATGAAATGGAAAAGGTATATAAAAAATAGATAATAAATTTTCTTGGGAATGCCGGTAATCTGGATAAGGTTACCGGCATTTTTTATGTCATTACCTCACATCTATCCATTAC
>CBKWHA010000112.1:0-16097 GCA_966674115.1 uncultured Chitinophagaceae bacterium | reverse complement strand
CCAATGGTATTGTAAACTTTTACGAATTGACCATTGACAATTCACCATTCACCTAAATAAGATTCAGCATCTTCTGCGTCGCCTGTATCGCAGAAACTGTTTGGTCGCTGTCCAGGCCCCTTGTTTTGAACTCTCTGCCATCAAAACACCAGGTAATAATGGTTTCACAAAGAGCATCAGATTTACCGCCAGGTGGAATACGGACAGCGTAATCAGTTAATGTGGGCAGTTCCAGGCCTTTCTGGGAGTATACCTTCTTCAGAGCATTCATAAAAGCGTCATATTGCCCATCGCCTTGTGCATGCTCTTCAAATGTTTCGCTTTCAATACTGATCTTAAGTGTTACAGAAGGACGAAGATTTTTTGAATGGGTAAGTACATAGTTTTCAACTTGTACTTTTTCTTTTATGGTATTGCTGTCAAGTACGTCTGAGATAATATAGGGAAGATCAGCCTGCGTAACTACTTCCTTACGGTCACCCAGCTCAATGATACGCTGCGTTACTTTCTTCAGGTCTTCCTCGGAAAGTTGAATACCGAGTTGTTGTAAATTATTTTCAATATTTGCCTTACCGCTGGTTTTTCCAAGAGCATATTTACGCTGACGGCCAAAACGCTCAGGCATCAGGTCGTTGAAATATAGTTTGTTTTTCTTATCTCCATCAGCATGTATGCCTGCTGTTTGCGTAAACACATTTTCACCTACTACAGGTTTATTAGCAGGAATTCTGAATCCGGAAAAGGTTTCCACCAGTTTACTTACCGTATACAAAGATTTTTCAACTACTGATGTTTTTACCTCTTTCACATAATCATTCAAAACAGCTACAGCACTGGCCAAAGGCGCATTGCCAGCTCTTTCACCCATTCCATTAATGGTTAGGTGCAAACCATGAATCCCGGCTTTTACAGCTTCAAGCACATTGGCAGTGCCAAGATCGTAGTCATTATGAGCATGGAAATCAAAATGCAATTGAGGATAACGGGCAGTCAGCTCTTGAATAAATGCAAATACTTCAGATGGAATTAATATCCCAAGTGTATCAGGAAGCAACACCCTTTTAATGGGTTGATGCTGTAAAAAGTCGAGGTAATGCAACACATACTCTTTCGAATGGCGCATGCCATTGCTCCAATCTTCTAAATAAACATTGCACTGCAAACCTTTCTTATTAGCGAGAGCAATTACATTAGCAACGTCATTAAAATGTTGTTCAGGAGTTTTCTTTAGTTGATGGGTCAGGTGATTCAATGACCCCTTGGTCAGCAGGTTCATTACTTTAGCACCTGCCTGCAACATCCAGTTTACAGAAGTTTCTCCATCAACAAATGTTAACACTTCAATACGGTCAATATAGCCATTGGCATTTGCCCATTCTGTAATTTTCTTTACAGCCTGGAATTCACCATCCGACACCCGCGCAGAGGCAATTTCAATCCGGTCAACCTTTACTTCCGTTAATAAAAGCTGAGCAATGGTCAACTTTTCCAATGCAGAAAAAGACACACCGCTGGTTTGCTCACCATCACGCAAGGTGGTATCCATGATCTCAATATGACGTGGCGACATCGTAGTAAACTTGCTTTTAACAGGTTGATGCCTGCTATCCAATTCAATAGCTGTTTGCATAGAACCTTTATTTATGAAGTGCTGAGGGTGTTAAAACAACCACGGTCTCATCGGTTTCTGTTTATCTTAAGAAAAACCAATGAAACCGTGGTGGATAACTATTCTAAATTTTAATATATACGGTTGGTTGCAAATGATTCAATTTCAGACTTCATTGATTGTAAATAATCAATGTCATCAAAACCATTCATCATATTGTGCTTTTTATAACCATTGATATCGAAAGTTTCTTTTTCTCCAGTAGCTAAAATTGTAATGGTTTGATCTGGCAGGTTAACTTCCAGTTCAGCTTTTGGATCGGCCTCTATGGCAGTGAAGATCTTGTCAAGGAATTCAGGGCTAACCTGAACAGGCAGAATCCCAATATTTAAAGAGTTGTTTTTGAAGATATCAGCAAAAAAGCTGGATACTACACAACGGAAACCATAATCGTAAATAGCCCAGGCAGCATGCTCACGGCTGCTACCGCTACCAAAATTCTTTCCGGCAACTAAAATTTTACCCGAATAAATTGGGTTATTTAAAACAAAATCTTTTTTAGGAGTATTGTCAGCATTATAGCGCCAGTCTCTGAAAAGGTTATCACCAAAACCTTCACGCTTTGTGGCTTTTAAAAAGCGCGCAGGAATGATCTGGTCTGTGTCAACATTTTCAATTGGCATAGGTACTGCCGAGCTTCTAAGTACTGTAAATTTATCGTAAGCCATTATTAAGTTTATTAGAGTTTGTTGAAAGAAAAAGTATTTTGTTGTTTTTAAACAATAAACTTATATTAATTCCCTTGGATCAGTTACCACACCAGTAACAGCCGCCGCAGCAGCTACCAACGGGCTAGCCAGCAATGTACGGGCTCCAGGACCTTGGCGACCTTCAAAGTTGCGGTTGCTGGTACTTACAGCATATTTACCTGCAGGAATTTTATCGTCATTCATAGCCAGACAAGCGGAACAACCGGGCTGGCGAAGCTGGAATCCTGCTTCAGTTAAAACATCCAAAATGCCTTCTTCTTTAATTTGTTGCTCAACAATATGAGAACCAGGAACGATCCAGGCTGTTACATTATCAGCTTTCTTACGACCTTTGATTATAGAAGCAAATGCTCTGAAATCTTCAATACGGCCATTGGTACAGCTTCCGATGAACACATAATCTACTTTTTTACCGATCATTTGCTCACCTTCATGGAAGCCCATGTAATTGAGTGATTTTTCGTAAGTAGCCACACCACCATCAACGTCTTTAGCAAGAGGTATATTTTTGGTAATACCGATACCCATGCCCGGATTTGTACCGTAGGTGATCATTGGCTCAATATCAGATGCATCGAAGTTATATTCTACATCAAAAGAAGCACCTTCATCTGTTTTTAAAGTCTTCCAGTAAGCCAGTGCTTTATCCCAAGCCTCACCCTTAGGAGCTTTTTCACGACCCTTAATGTAAGCAAAAGTAGTTTCGTCAGGAGCAATCATACCGCCACGGGCACCCATTTCGATACTCATGTTACATACCGTCATGCGGCCTTCCATACTCATGTTCTCGAAAACGTCACCGGCATATTCTACGAAATAACCAGTAGCACCAGCAGTAGTCAGTTTAGAAATAATATAAAGGGTCACATCTTTTGGAGTAACGCCCTTGCTCAATGCGCCATTTACATTGATGCGCATTTTTTTAGGCTTAGGCTGCATGATACACTGGGAAGAAAGCACCATTTCTACCTCAGAAGTACCAATACCAAATGCTATTGCACCAAAGGCACCGTGTGTAGAGGTATGAGAATCCCCACATACAATAGTCATACCTGGAAGTGTGATACCGTTCTCTGGTCCTACTACGTGTACAATACCATTTTTAGGATTACCAAGACCCCAATGCGAAATTCCGTATTTGGCAGAATTCTGTTCCAGGGCTTTCAACTGGTTGGCAGAAAGTGGGTCCTGTACAGGAAGGTGCTGGTTAATGGTTGGTGTGTTGTGATCGGCAGTAGCAAAAGTGCGCTCAGGAAATATAACACCGATACCCCTGTTTTGAAGGCCAAGGAAAGCCACCGGGCTGGTAACCTCATGAATAAAATGCCTGTCAATAAAAAATACATCGGGACCATCTTCTATTTTTCGAACCACGTGGGCATCCCACACTTTATCAAACAAGGTGTTTGGGGTGTTGCTCATACTAAAATGCTTTAAAGGGGTTTCTTTACTGATTATTAAAATTTTACGCGAAATTCCTAAAATCTAAGCGAAAACTTAGCATTTTATTGAATTTTATAACATCCTTACAAATCTTATTAGAATATTTTGACAATCCAGCTCAGCAGGAAAACGCTGAAACTCACGTGTTTAGCGACTTCAACGTAATTTTAACCTTGCCAATCCACCTTCATCAATTTTATCTCTAATAGATAGAACATTTCTATCAAACACCAAAACTTCACACTTCTTTACCCCCTACCACCCATTACCAGCCTCCACGCTCTCTAAATAAACCTTTAACTCATGTTTCTCCCATTTACCCGCAACCCATAACTCGTAACCCATAACCTGCCCCCATAACTCTTTACTCATTTCTGATCACTCATCACTCATCCTTCCAGCTCCATTATTTTTTCAAAGGTTTGCTCGTAAGATTGATTAAGGAGAACAAGTCGGTTCGTTACCTCCTTATATTTTTCCTCAGTTTGGAGGAATTTTTGTTTGTCCGCGTAGATATCCGGTGCCGCCAATTGCAGTTCCAACTCAGTTTTCAATTTATTGGCCTGAGCAATATCTTCTTCTAATTTCTGAAACTGGCGTTGCAACTTTTGCAGCTCTTTCTTAACCACTGATTGAACCGATTTATTGATCGGCTTGTTGGTAGAAGCATTTTGGGCTTGGTTTATCTCTACTTCCTGACTTCTGCTTTTATTCCCCGATTCCAAACTCCCATTTCCTGGCTCTCCTCTTTCTGGCCTTGAACTTTGAACTTTAGCCTCCGAACTCATCCGTTCCTTCCATTCTACCCACTCCTGGTAACTACCCTTAAATTCCTTGATCTGATGATCTACTATCTCCCAGATCTTATTGGCAGTTTGGGAAATAAAATAACGATCGTGGCTCACCAGCAAATAGCTGCCTGCATAGCGGTTCAACGCATCGGCCAGTAACTCGGTAGAGTGAATATCCAGGTGATTGGTGGGTTCATCAAGCAGTAAAAAATTAGCTTTACTGATGATGGTTTTTGCCAGGGCTACCCTTGCCTTTTCGCCCCCGCTTAAAACCTTAATTTTCTTATCTACATCGTCCCCGCTGAATAAAAAACAACCCAAAATGGTCCGAAGTTCCAATTCAGTTTTCTGGGAACCAGCTTCTTTTAGTTCATCCAATATGGTGTTATTGATATTCAGAGCCTCCAGTTGGTGCTGAGCATAAAAAGCTTCATCAACATTATGGCCCCACTTGCGCTCACCTTCGTAGGGCTCTGTACCTGCAACAATCCCTAGAAGTGTTGATTTTCCTTTACCATTTGCACCAACCAAAGCGATTTTATCCCCCCGGTCAATTTCCGCCGACGCATTATTTAATATCTCAATATCTTTAAACCGCTTAGTAACATGTTTCAGTTCAGCCAGTACCCTTCCAGGTGTTTTATCAACTGTGAAATTTATACGTATGTCAGGTCTTTCAATTTCAACATCTTCTATGCGATCCAGCTTTTCCAGCCTTTTCATGGCACTTTGCGCCTGTGCGGCTTTAGTAGCCTTTGCCCTGAAACGTTCAATAAAACGTTCCTGTTGGCGGATATATTCCTGCTGGTTCTCAAAAGCACGCTGCTGCAATTCTATACGCTGCTGTTTCTCGGTTTCATAAAAATCATAGTTGCCATTATATGTATGGAGTTCCTTCTGGTATACTTCCACGATCTTCCTGACCATCCGGTTCAGGAAATACTTATCGTGGCTCACGATCACAACAGCTCCTTTATAATGTTGTAAATATTTCTCCAGCCATTCGATAGAGGGAAGATCCAGGTGGTTGGTAGGTTCATCGAGTAAGAGCAAGTCAGGTTGCTGCAGGATCATTTTCGCCAATAAAACCCGCATACGCCATCCCCCACTGAATTCTTTAAACGGACGCTTCAGATCGTCATTGCTGAAACCTAGTCCTTGCAGTACTTCTTCTGTTTTGTGTTCAACAGTATATCCGCCGGCTTCTTCAAACTGGTGCAGCTTATCACTATATTCCAACAACATTTCGTCTGTAGCATGGTGCTCTAGTTCCTTGGTCAGCTTTTCTATTTCCTTTTCCAAAGCTTTCACCCGGTCAAAAGCATGAAGAGCCACCTGAAGAATGGATTCGCTGGTATTGAAGCTTAACAGATCCTGATGCAGATAGCCAATACTGGTATTGCGGCTTCTTTCCACAGTACCCGCAGAAGGCTGGTACTCCCCTGCCAGTAATTTTAATATAGTAGATTTCCCCGTACCGTTATATCCAACCAATCCAATACGCTCCTGCGGATGAATATGCCAGGTCGCATCCTTTATAATGGCTCTTGCTCCAAACTCGAATGTAACATTTTGTAAACCTGCAAGCACTGCTTCAATGATTTAATGAATAAAATAAAGCTGCAAAAGTAATTCACCTGTGTGTTATATGAAAACAGGTATAAATAACAGGATGTTAATAGATTATTAGTGAAATGACCCGCCTAAAGCTAAAGAAATAGTTAATAAACTAAAATTTTAGTTGCATAACTAATAATTTAGTTTTAACTTAGTCCTTGAAACATTCTTATCATGAAAACACTTACTAAAGCCGAAGAACAGGTAATGCAGGTCCTTTGGAATGTCAAAGAAGGATTTATCAGGGAACTGCTCAACGAAATGCCAGAACCTAAACCTCATCAAAATACCCTGGCTACTATATTAAAGATCCTTGTAGACAAGGAGTTTGTCGGCATAAGAGTATACGGGCGTCAACATCAATACTATCCGCTCATCAGCAAAGAAGTTTATTCAAAATCCTCGATGAAAAACCTGGTCAAAAATTTCTTTGGCGGCTCATTCAGCGAAGCCGTTTCCTTTATGGTAAAGGAAAACAACATAAGCATGGAAGACCTGGAAGCCCTTTTAAAACAACTGAAAAAATCAAAAAAATGATTGACTTTGCATATTACCTGCTGAAAGTATTTATCTGCTCTTCAATCTTTTTTATCTATTACAGGGTTGCCCTGCAAGGCAAAGAGTTTCACCAGTGGAACAGGTTTTACTTATTAGCGATTACCTTACTTTCCCTTTTGATCCCTTGCTTTAAATTCTCCATCCTGCAGCAAAGTGATCAGGCTACTCAAGCCCCCATTAAAATAGTCCGGGTAGTTAGTTCGGCTGATGATTATGTAGCTGAAGTTTCTGAGGCTACCAAACAGGCAACACTATCCGTAGAACAATGGAGCGTTTTGTTCTACACACTTACCTGTGTAGTATTTGCCCTCCTTTTGATCCATTCCTTGCTGAAGATCCGGAAGATCATTCACAACCATACCGTACAGGCAATCGGAAACATAAAGCTGGTTGAAGCGGATGCGCCGGGCACTCCCTTTTCCTTTTTCAGGTACATCTTCTGGAACCCGGATATTGATCTTCAGACTGAAACGGGCCAACAGATACTTGAACATGAAATGATTCATGTACAGCAAAAGCACACGCTGGATAAAATGTTCATGCAATCCATCCTGGTCCTTTTCTGGTGCAACCCGATCTTTTGGCTGATCAGAAAGGAATTGAGCATGATCCATGAATTCATAGCCGATCAAAGATCAGTAGGCTCCTCTGGCGCCACCGCTTTGGCGGCCATGATCCTGCAGACTGCCTGTCCTGGCGCATTACACCATTTAACCAACCCATTTTTTAAATCCTCTATAAAACGTAGACTTGCTATGCTTACAAAAAATCACGACCCTCGTTTCCGTTACATCACCCGGATCCTGGCGTTGCCTGTATTAGCCATTGTAGGCCTCGCCTTTACATTAAAAACAAAAGAAGTGATAACCCCTTCAGCAGCCTTCAAAGAACCCATAACAGTGGTCATTGATGCAGGACATGGTTATAGGGAGGGCTCCAAGCCAGACGGTATCAGGATAGATGGTATTACTGAAGACGATTTGGTACTTCAAATTGCAAAAAGGATAAAAGATGCAAATTCGAATAAAGACATACGGATTATATTAACGCGTGAAGACAAAAACATTGTAGATCTTCATCAACGGGTAAAAATTACAACCGATCAAAAAGCAGACCTCTTTATTTCATTACATGCTAACGCATTTCCTCCTTCTAGGCAAACTGATGCAAAAAGATCTGAAGGCATAGAAATCTATGTTTCTAAGAACAATGCCGCTAACCTTCAACAAAGTGAACTTCTGGGCTCAGCTTTGATCAGCCAGTTAAAACCAATACACAATACCTTCCCTGACTTAATGAAGAGGGAGAAAGTTGGCATTTACGTATTAGATAAAAGCCCCTGCCCTGCAGTGATGATTGAATGTGGTTACATGACCAATCCAAAAGACCTAGATTTCATCAAAAAAGAAGCAAATCAACAATCAGTAGCACAAGCTATTTTAAATGCTATTACAATCTATGCTGCTCAAATCAACAGTGAAGTTGGCAATCGCGGCTTAACAAATGCAGCTGTTGACAAAACAGATACAATACCACAACCCTCTGAAAGGGCACGTAATGTTTATTTTGATACAAAACAAAAGATTGCATTTGAAGCTGATAATATCACCGTTATTTCAGAACCCAATAAAACCAAAGTTGATGCAAACAAGGCCCTTTTTATAATCAATGGAGAGCGGGTAGAGCCTTCAATTCTTTTGAAAAAGACGATTATTTCTAAAAATGTGACGATGTATCCTGAGGATAATCCCCAGGCAATAAAACTATATGGCGAAGATGCCAAACGCGGTGTAATTGTTTTTAATGGTGCCACATTCATCGATACTCCCAATAGAATATATTACAAACCGATATTTGATAAAGCTGCAAAAATGGACACCGTCCCAGAAAATAAAGTTTTTGAGAAGGTTGAAGTGATGCCCCAATTTCCCGGCGGAAAAGAAGCCTGGCAGCGGTATATGCAAAAGCAGTCAAATGCTGCTGTTCCGATAACAAATGGAGCTCCTAAAGGTACCTATACGGTTACGGCAAAGTTTATTGTTGATCAATCTGGCAACCTATCTGCTATTGAACCAATAACAAAAAACGGATATGGAATGGAAGATGAGCTAATACGGCTTCTTAAAAAAGGTCCTAAATGGGTGCCTGCCAAACAGAATGGCCATATCGTGACTGCATATCAAACGCAGACAATCACTTTTGTCGTTGCGGAAGAAGATGGCAAGCAGGAAAGTGGACCAGACGTAATTACCAAAGTTGGCCCTCCATTTAGGATAGATACCGTTCCTTTGAAAAAAGGTGCAAAACTTACTGCTTCGCAATTTGCAGCTATTCCTATTGCGCAACTGATTCAGGCTGATGCACCATATCCGATTAAGAGTTGCAGCATTACCATTCCAGTGAATCAGGATGCTAAGGAATTTACAATTGTTGACGGGAAGGCTCCGGCAGAGGTAAATTCACTGCTTTCACAAATGAAAAGTGGTGATTTATTTACCATTGAAAGAAGAATAGCCATTGTTGATAGTAAAGAAAAAAAACTTCCCGCTTTGATTTATTACGTTCAATAAAAACATTTTACGCTTAATAATAAGTTATACTGATGATCCAAAAGTAAATGCCGCAGGAAATACTTCTCTGCGGCATTTTCATAATTATAAAACTGGAAAATACAATTAAATGTATCTGTTGATCAAATTCTCCAGGTACTCCTGTTTGCCACTGATAACAGCAGGCTCTCCTTTCTCAATAGCATAAGACCTCAGATCTTCCAGTGTCAGCTTACCTTCTCTGAATTCCTTGCCCTTACCGTTATTGTAAGAAGCATAACGATCTTCACGGATCTTCTTAAAATCAGATTTTTGAAGAACTGCATCAGCAGTCACCAATGCTCTTGCAAATGTATCCATACCACCAATGTGAGCATAGAACAGATCTGCATTATCCGTAGAATTCCTGCGGATCTTGGCATCAAAGTTCACGCCACCACCTTGCAATCCACCTGCTTGCAGGAAGATCAACATGGCTTCGGTAATTTCATTAAGGTCATTAGGGAACTGGTCTGTATCCCATCCATTCTGGTAATCACCACGGTTGGCATCGATAGAACCCAGCATACCATGGTCAGCAGCCACCTGCAATTCATGTGTAAAGGTGTGACCAGCCAAAGTAGCATGGTTCACTTCAATATTGATCTTAAAGTCATTCTGCAAACCAAATTGATTCAAAAAGCCAATCACAGTAGCACAGTCATAATCATACTGGTGCTTGGAAGGTTCAGCTGGTTTTGGCTCAATAAAGAAGGTACCCTTAAATCCTTGCTTACGTGCATAATCTTTGGCAGCATGCAGGAAGCGGGCAAGGTTCTCCTGCTCCATTTTCATGTTGGTATTCAGCAGGCTCATATAACCTTCTCTACCGCCCCAGAATACATAGTTTTCACCACCCAATGCAATGGTAGCGTCCAACGCTGCTTTCACCTGTGCTGCACCATGAGTGAGCACCAGGAAGTCAGGGTTGGTAGAAGCACCATTCATATATCTTGGATGAGAGAACAGGTTAGCTGTACCCCACAATAGTTTCACACCGCTTTGCTTTTGTTTTTCCTTGGCATATTCCACCATGGTTTGCAGGCGCTGCTCATTTTTTACAATGTCGTTGCCATAGTCTACTACATCCACATCATGGAAGCAATAGTAAGGCAGGTTCATCTTGGTAATGAATTCAAAAGCTGCATCCATCTTGGCTTTTGCCTTTTCAATAGGATCCTGGATGCCTTCCCATGGAAACAGGTGAGTAGGAGCTCCAAAGGGATCTGAACCATTGCCATTGAAAGAGTGCCAGTAAGCACAGGCAAACTTGAAGTGATCTTTCATAGTCTTACCTGCTACTACTTTGTTTTCATCATACCAGCGGAAGGCTAGTGGATTATCGCTCTGGGGACCTTCATATTTGATCTGCCCAATGCCTTTATAGTACTCTTTGGCTCCTAATAAAACAGACATGTTATTGAGTTTAATGTTTATTAATTAATATTTATTGTGAAGAAAAAATCAGGAAAGTGCTAAAGTCAGATGTCTTTTCCAACCCTGGTATAACTCGTCATAACGCTGCACATTCGAAGGCTCTATCAACTGCAAAGGCTTAATTCCATCAAACGCCTCTTTTTCACTGAATATACCGGCACCAATCCCTGCACCAATAGCTGCACCAACACTGCCATCAGCAGCATACAATTCTACCGGTACACCTGTTGCATTGACAAAAGCTTCAGTAAACACCGGACTGAAGAACATATTAGCCCTGCCGGCACGGATCACATTTGGATGCATTCCATTTTCCTTCATAATATCCAAACCATAACGGAAAGCAAAAGCAATACCTTCCTGTGCCGCACGGAATATATGCGCACGGGTATGAATATTCAGATCAATATCTTTTAACTGTGCTCCAACTATTCTGTTATTCAACATCCGCTCTGCACCATTTCCAAAAGGAAGTACCTTCAAACCATTACTGCCGGGTGCAATTGCCGACGCTTCCTGATTAATGACATCATAAGAAACGCCTGGAGCAGCCACATCTCTTACCCAACGATTTAAAATTCCCGTACCGTTGATGCACAACAACACACCAAGGCGTTTTTGATCAGGAGTATAATTTACATGTGCAAATGTGTTGATGCGTGATTGTTTGTCGTAAGTCAGTTGATCACTCACGCCATAAATAACACCCGATGTTCCGGCAGTAGCAGCCACTTCACCAGGTTGAAGCACATTAAGGGATAAAGCATTGTTGGGCTGATCGCCAGCTTTATAAGTAACAGGAATCCCTTCAGACAGCCCTAATTGTAAAGCCACTTCTTTCTGAAGCCTGCCATGATCGGCAAAAACAGGATTAACTTTTGGAATAAAGGATTTGTCAAAATCAAAATATGACATAACATCATTGGAGATTTCATCCTTCTGAAAATCCCAGAATACCCCCTCAGATAGAGCCGAAACGCTCGTAGTAGTTTCACCGGTAAGTTTCAAAGCAATATAATCACCTGGTAGCATTACCTTGGCAATCCTCTTATACACCTGTGGTTCTGCCTCTTTTACCCAGGCCAACTTGGATGCGGTGAAATTACCTGGAGAGTTCAACAAACTATTTAAACAAGTATCGCAACCTATGTCTTCAAACGCTTTTTCACCATACGGAACAGCGCGGCTATCGCACCATATTATAGAATCGCGCAGCACATCTCCGCCTTCATCCACAACAACCAATCCATGCATTTGATAAGCAATGCCAATTGCTACTATTTGTTTAGCTTCAAAACTACCCTTAATTTTTACTTTTTGAAATGCTTGTCGTACATGATCCCACCACATTTGAGGCGATTGTTCGGCCCATCCTGGTTGTACAGATTTGATCTCACTTTCTGTATCAGGATATTGTACAGAAGCAATGCATTGCCTTGTTTGCGCATCAACAACAGAAACTTTTATGGAGGAGGTTCCTACGTCTATTCCCAGTAATAGCATCGTTAGATTTTTAATGAATTTCCGGTTTAAAAAAGTATGGCAAATTAGTCGCAACTTTTTTCGTCAACAACTACTCGTTTAATGAATATTAATACGATTTTAATAATTTTACATAGTTTCATGGTCTACAATGACTTAATATCGTATTATGAAGCCACTTATCGAGAAACTTCCTCTTTCAGGTGACACCTCCTTTGTTGCCCGTATGCACCGTACTCCATTATTTGAAGTACCCTGGCACCAGCATTTAGAGTATGAATTGATCTTGTTCACCGAAGGCGCTGGCATGAGCTTTATCGGCAATTATGTGGGAGAATTTGAGGCAGGAGACGTTTTCTTCCTGGGATCCAACCTTCCGCATACTTTTCAAAAAAACCGGGAGGATATGGTGGTAAGTGCTGTAGTGGTTCATTTCCGTGAAGATTTCTGGGGCCCGGAACTGATCGAATTACCTGAAAGTAAACTGATAAAAAAGCTGATGAGAACTGCTGCTCACGGCTTAAAATTTTCTGGCAAAAGCAAAGAATGCCTGAGCAACAAGATTTTTTCTCTGGAAAAAGAAAATGGCTTCCAACGCATCATCAGTTTGTTAGAATGCCTTTCTCTGATGTCTGAAACAGACGAATACACTACTGTTTCTACCCAGGAAATTAAAGAGCTAAACCCCAAAGACCGTGACCGCATCGACCGCATTTTCCAATATACCATGGAGAACTTCAAACAACCCATTCAATTATCTGCCCTGGCAGACATTGCCGGCATGACCATCCCTGCTTTTTGTAATTACTTTAAAAAACGTACTCGAAAAACTTACATCGATTTTGTAAACGAAATACGTATTGGCCATGCCTGCAAACTGCTGCTCACTACCCAGCAAAGCATTCTGGATATCTGCTTCGATAGCGGTTATAATTCTGTTGCCAACTTCAACCGCCAGTTTCTGAAAATTAAAGAAGTAACACCTACTGCCTACAGGAAAGAATTAATGAACACCAAAAGAAACATTGTTCAATCAAGCATAGAAGATGAAATAAGGAGTTTAACAAAGTGAAATCACCCATCACTTCAATTACCAACCTTTCGCTTATTATTTAGCACCAGTTATTAAATTCACCGGTGCTTTTCTAAATTGATCAACAACTTCAAGTTCTCCATTCTCTGATCTCGCCAGGATAAAATTCAAATCGTCTTCAAGGTTCAACACCCAAATGGTTCTATTACCCTGCTGCACCTTAATAGCATTGGTCACTTTATAATCCGCGTAGCTATATTTCACCAATTGTAGCACTTCGGCTGGCAAGCTATTTACAGCACCATATGTATTGTGGTAAGTTATGATCCCTTTGCGGTTGATCATAGCCAAATGCTCATGGCCATCTAAATTAAATTTGGCAAAATATTTTCTATCCTGCTCATACCAGTGTACATCCTTAGCACCTTTGAAATATTTCAGGAAAGAGGCAGATACCCGTTCATTTATATGCGTAACAGCACTGGAAGTAACTGTAGGTGACAACTCTTTTAACCTTCCCTCCTGAGCAAAAAGAATATTTATCGAAAGAAATGATAACAACACAAATCCAAAATGGAAAATAAATTGCTTTTTCATGATTCTCATTTTTTAATGATTGATAAGGGTTAGGACGTCTATCCAGAGTAATAGGTTACAGGCTTGACTAGCAATTAAACCATCCAGACAACATACCAATGCCTTAAAATCACCCCATCATGATTTAACACCCTCAATCATTTCTTTTTCGTGCAACTAAACAAAACTTTACATACAAATAAATTTATAAATCCTCTGAATCAGTAATTTAGTATTCATTACTTAACGAATACATATGAAAACAACGAAAGCTTGCCTGTTTGTATTTACCTTTTTCATAACCCTGTTTACTTCAGCTCAAACTATTGATCCATGGATCATCAAAGCGGATACTATCAATCCTTCCAACTACTATGGTATTACAGTAGCTAATGGCATGATCGGAATAGTCTCATCTCCCGAACCATTGAAAGTAAAGGACGTAGTGTTGGCTGGAGCCTATGACCAGTATGGCAGGGGGCGTGTAAGCAACTTTCTGCGCAGTTTTAACCTGCTGAATATGTACCTTGAGGTAGATGGTAAAAGAATAGACAGCCGCAACGCTTCTAACCTTAAGCAGGAATTGAATATGCGCCATGCACGCTTCACCACTTCATTCGATTATGAGGATAAAGCAACTGTCACTTATACATATTACTCGCTGCGCCATCTGCCGTTTACGGTCCTGATGGATATTACTATCACAGCAAAAAAAGACATAGACTTCACGGGTAACAGCGCTATGGAGGCTCCGGACGCCCTGCGCGATGTGGAGAACTATTACAATGAAATCGATAGGCCCCATGTAGTAATTTCACTACTAACTTCTTCTGCTAAAAGTCCTACAGGCAAACTCCTCATGTGTGCCTCCAATACATTTCTGTTCTCAGAGCCCCATGGGCATGAACCCCGCGTGATCCATGAAATGTGGGACAATAACATGCACCTGATGAAATTCAGCAGGAAAATGAAAGCGGGTGAAACTTATTCCTATTCCGTTGCAGGCTCTTCCATAACATCTGCACATCATGATGACCCGCTTAACGAAGCCGAACGCCTGACAATCTATGCCAAACTGGAAGGTCGCGACCGCCTGTTACAATTCCATAGCAAAGCCTGGGACGACCTTTGGCAAAGTGACATTACAATTGAAGGTGATGATCAGTCCCAACAGGATGTGCACAGTATGTTGTACCATTTATACTCCTTTGTCCGGGAAGGCACTGCCCTCTCCCCTTCTCCTATGGGTTTGAGCGGACTGGGTTACAATGGCCATGTTTTCTGGGATACAGAATTGTGGATGTTTCCACCTTTATTGGTAATGCATCCGGAAATAGCCAGGAGTATGATCGAATACCGCTACCAACGCCTCGAAGCGGCCAAGCGCAATGCATTCTCTAAAGGTTTTAAAGGAGCTATGTTTCCTTGGGAAAGTGCGGAAACCGGAGTGGAAGAAACACCGGTCTGGGCTTTAAGTGGCCCGTTTGAGCACCACATTACTGCAGATGTAGCCATTGCTGCCTGGAATTATTACCAGGTTACTCTGGACAAGCAGTGGTTGAGGGAAAAAGGCTGGCCCATCTTAAAAGAGACAGCCGATTTTTGGACAAGCCGTGTAGAGAGGAATGGTCCGGGTCATTATGATATTAAAAACGTTGTAGCTGCTGATGAGTGGGCAGAAAACGTTGATAACAATGCCTTTACCAATGCTGCTGCTAAAGCCAACCTGCAATATGCCACTCAGGCTGCCAGGATACTGGGAATGTCTGCAAATCCTGACTGGCAGCATGTTGCCCAAAATATTCCTATCTTAAAGTTGGAGAATGGAGTTACTCAAGAACATGCTACTTATAAGGGAGAAGGCATCAAACAAGCTGATGTGAATCTTTTGGCTTATCCTCTGAAGGAAATTACCAATCCGGAGCAAGTAAAAAAAGACCTGGAATACTATGAAACCCGTGTACCCAATGAAGGTACTCCCGCAATGACACAAGGGGTATTTTCATTGTTATATGCAAGATTAGGCAACAGTGAAAAGGCCTATTATTGGTTCAAAGATGCCTATATTCCCAACCTGAACCCGCCCTTCCGGGTGATTGCGGAGACCAAAGGAGGCACAAATCCTTATTTTGCAACAGGTGCTGGAGGCATTTTGCAGGCAGTTATAATGGGTTTCGGAGGAATAGAAATTAC
>CBKWHA010000111.1:0-16145 GCA_966674115.1 uncultured Chitinophagaceae bacterium | reverse complement strand
TAAGTTTGTGGTTTATGGTTTATAGTTTAATGAAAAATATTTTTCTATTCATATTCTCTTTTTTCCTGTTTTCAATCGTTCATGCCCAGACATCCGGTTATTGGCAGCAGCAAGTGAACTATTCTATTGACGTTTCATTGAATGACAGAGAGCACACGCTGGATGGGTTTGAAAAGATCACATACACGAATAATTCACCAGATACTTTAACCTTCATCTGGTTTCACCTCTGGCCCAATGCATACAAGAATGATAAAACTGCTTTCTGTGATCAACAGCTTCGCAATGGGGATACAAAATTTTACTTTTCCTCCAACGAAGAACGGGGATATATCAACCGACTGGATTTTAAAGTGAATGGCCAGGCAGCCAAAACAGAGGACCATCCGCAACATATTGATATTGTAAAGCTGATACTGCCTGCCCCTCTCCTGCCGCAGCAACAAGTAATCATCACTACACCTTTTCATGTAAAGCTGCCTTTCAACTTTTCACGCAGTGGGCACGTAAAACAATCTTACCAGGTAACACAATGGTATCCCAAACCCGCTGTTTACGATGTTAAAGGCTGGCACCCCATGCCCTATTTAGACCAAGGTGAGTTTTACAGTGAATTTGGAAAATATGATGTACACATAACTATTCCAAAGGATTATGTTATTGCCGCCACGGGTGTTTTACAAAATGCAGAAGAAAAAGAATGGATGACTAAGAGAGGTACCAAAACAATCCATTACACCCAGGACAGCATCCATGATTTTGCCTGGTTTGCAAATAAAGATTTTATTGTCAGCAATGATACCTGCAGGCTTCCATCGGGCAGGGTTATTGAAGTTTATACATATTACACTCCGAAGTATGAAAAAGCATGGAAGAATAGCGTGCAATTCTGCAAAGATGCTGTAAGGTTTTACTCAGCAGAAGTTGGAGCATACCCATACCCTATAGTTAGTGCTGTTCAGGGTCCTGCTAACAGTTTTGCAGGCGGCATGGAATACCCAACGATTACGTTGATTTCACCCATGCCTTCAGAAAAGCTCCTTGATAATGTATTGGCCCATGAAATAGGTCATAACTGGTTTTATGGCATTCTTGCCAGTAACGAGCGCAAAAGTCCCTGGATGGATGAAGGGATCAATTCGTTCTATGAGTACCGATACATGCAGCAAAAGTATGGGCCACAATTACGTTTTGAAGATCTATTATTCAGGACAAAAGCAGCTCAGAAAACTGACCAGCCCATTGCTACTACCTCAGAGGACTTTTCTCATCTCAATTATGCGTTGACTGCATACTATAAAACAGCAGCCTGGCTAAAGCTGGTCGAAGAAAAAACAGGTAAGGAAAATTTTGACGCGTTGATGAAAGATTATTTTCAGCAATGGCGCTTCAGGCATCCGCAGGAAGAAGATTTCAAACAACATTTTGCAAAGGCTTTAGGGAATGAAACTGATAGCATCTTCAACCTGCAGCATAAAACCGGTATATTATTCCCCTTGCGCAAAGGATGGGATGTTGCCACTCCATTTGCACCAGGCACATACAAGAAATATATTCAACATCCTTCTCAACAACTTTTAACCATTGCGCCGGCAATCGGCTTCAACAGATATGATAAACTGATGGTTGGTGGATTGGTTTCAAACTATAAACTTCCTCCTTCGCCTTTCCAATTTGTTGCAGTTCCTTTATATGCAACCGGCAGTAAACAATTTAATGGTATTGGCAGGCTGAGCTATTCCATTTATTCCAATAAGACAATTCGCCGGACAGAATTCTTTGTAAGTGGCGCGACTTTCACAATGGATAAAGATGAAGATTCTGATGGAAAGTCATTCTATAAGCAGTTTCGTAAACTGGCCCCTGGTGTACAACTTACATTTAAAGAAAAAGATCCATTGAGTACTGTACGCAAATCCATTCAATGGAAAACCTTCATCATCAATGAAGATGGTTTTAAGTATAACATTGATAGCGTTATTCATAACACAGATACAACACTGTTCACAAATATTAGTGTATCAAATGAAAGCCGGTATTTGAACCAGCTTCAGTTCCGCTACGAAAACATGCGGGAACTTTACCCTTTTGATATCAATTTACGAATCGAACAAGCCAAAGACTTTCTGCGCCCAACTATTACGGCAAATTACTTTTTCAATTACCCTAATGATGGAGGTATGCAGCTCCGTTTTTTTGCCGGTAAGTTTATATATACAGGAGACAAAACAAACTCAAAGCGATTTGCTACTCAACGCTACCACCTGCAGATGACCGGACCTGACGGTTATGAAGATTATACGTACAGCAATTATTTTATCGGGCGGAATGAATTTGAGGGCTTAGCCAGCCAGCAAATCATGATCCGTGACGGAGGTTTTAAAGTGCGTACCAATTTACTTTCCAACGAAGTTGGCAGGACTGATAACTGGTTGATGGCATTGAATCTATCTTCGTCTGTACCTTCGAAGTTCAACCCCCTTTCGGTATTGAGAATCCCCATAAGATTGTTTGCAGATATTGGCACCTATGCAGAAGCATGGGAAACAGATTCAGAACTGGATCGCTTTCTGTTTGATGCAGGACTACACCTCCCTATGTTGAATGGTAATCTGAATATTTATATTCCACTTTTATACAGTAACGTATTTAGAGATTATATCAAATCTACCATAGACCAAAAACGCTTTTTGAAAACCATATCATTCAATATCGACCTGAACGGGCTTTATTTAAATAAAGTGAAAAGGGAGATTGACTTTTGAATCATTTATTGTCCATGAGCAATATTCGTTACCTGCAAAGAAAAGATATTGATGAAGAAGCGTGGAACCAATGTGTTGATAAAGCAGAAAATGGCCTGATCTATGCCTATACTTTTTATCTTGATGCCATGTGTACAGCCTGGGATGCTTTAGTGCTGAATAATTATGAGGCCGTAATGCCATTGCCATGGAGGAAGAAGTGGGGAATACGCTATTTGTATGCACCTGCCTTTATCCAACAATTAGGCTTGATTGGAAATCATTCATTTTCATCATGGAAAGAAGTGTTTGCTATACTTAACAAACGTTTTAAACTGGGAGATCTTTTTTTCAACTTTCAAAATCAAGTTCAGGAATTTGCATCTGTTCAGTCACGGACAAACTTAGTACTTGACTTAAACAGATCATATAAATCATTGCAGAATGAATTTTCTAACCTTTTAAAAAAGAACCTTAAAGTAGCTAAGAAAAATACTTTATTATTAGAGAATGCCACTCAAATAGAAAAGATAATTCGTCTTTTTCAGATGCATTACCATACAAGAATGCCACATGTTACGAATACTGACTATAGCAATTTTCTACAATTTTGTTTGAACATGGAAACGAGAGGTATGGCATTCACGAGGACGTTAGTAAACCTTAATAGCGAAGTGATGGCTGCTGCATTATTTTTAAAAGATCATAAGCGCATTTATAATATAATAAATGTATTAACTGCTCCTGGAAGAAAAGCATGCGCCAATTATCTTTTATATACCGAGGTCATAAAAGAGTTTTCAGAAAGTATGATACTTTTCGACTTTGAAGGGTCCGATTTGAAAGGAGTTAAAGACTTTTACATGAATTTTAATCCGGTTTACCAACCTTACTCTTATTACCATTTTAATAATTTACCTTTCCCTTTACGACTTTTCAAGCATTAGACAAGGAAACTGGATAGGACAACTTTAATATCCAGATCCACACCTTATACTTCAGATTCTTTTCTCTCTAATAAAGCTTCGGCAAAGAGTAAATCAACCGGTTTAGTGATCTTTATATTGTTCTCCTCTCCTTCAACTAAAGAAACTTTTAATCCGAAGGACTCGACCACTGTAGCTTCGTCGGTAAAACGTTCTTTATAATCAATCTCAAAAGCGGGCAATAATATACGACTGTGAAAAACTTGTGGTGTTTGTACCAAAACTATTTTACTTCTATCTAAAACTTCATTATCATTTCCTTCTTCGTTCAGCATTCGTACACTGTCTTTGCAACGCACAACGGGAACCGCACTACCACTGTGCAATGTATTTTGATAGCAACGATGAATAAGATCAGTGGTAAGCAGGCAACGAACCGCATCATGCACAAAGACGATAGAATCTCGCTTTACCAGTTGCAGGCCGTTTTTCACAGAATGGAAGCGGGTTTCGCCTCCGGCTGTAATTTGTATACGCGAATAATCAAAGAAAGCATCTATAATTTCCCGACCCAGATCAGTATATTGTTCAGGAAGAACAAGAATAATCTGTAAGTCGTCAAAAGCCTCCAGAAAAGTCTTCACTGTATAATACAGAAGAGGCTTGTCATTAAGCATCAGAAACTGCTTAGGTGTAGCACTTCCCATCCTGGAACCTGACCCCCCAGCTACGATAACAGCATATTTGTGCATATGAATTTTCTTTAATAGCGAGATGCGAAGTTAAATAGGAATTTAGAGTTTAGGTTTTTTTTGAACTATAAATTATTTAGCAATAGTTCGCACTCATTAAATAATTTTTCTTTATTAATTGCGACTGTACCAACTTCTTCACAAACCAGGCCGCCAGCAATATTGGCAATCTCAGCCATTAACTGAACATTCTTTGTTGCCGCATAGACCACTGATGCAGTTGCGATCACAGTATCCCCGGCGCCTGAAACGTCGGAAATATTTCGCAAGTGTGAAGGCACTATTCCGGATTCCTGCTTGTTGTGATAAAAAACCCCTTTTTCAGAAAGCGTAATAAAAGATATCTGGTGTTTTAATAAATTGTTCAGTTCTAAATGGATATTTTGAAGTGTGGAGAGATCCAAATCAGCAGACAACAGATTCAGAGCGTCTTTTACCTCTTTTAAATTCGGTTTGAAAATGTTCACATGCCTGTATTCAAAGAAGTTCTTCCGCTTTGGATCTACTGCAGTTACGATACCAGCTTCGCGACAGATAGAAATAACACTCTGGATTACTGCCTGCGTAAGCACACCTTTGTTATAATCTTCGAGTATTACAACATCTGGTTTTTCTTCCCGAATAAATTTTTCAAACAAGTCCAAAAGCCGGCTTTCTTCATTAAGACTTAGATCATGTGTATGTTCTGCATCGAGCCGCATCATGTGCTGGTTGCGACTGATGATGCGTGTTTTATTGGTGGTGATACGGCTAGCACTCGAAACTGAATAGGATATATCTATATTGTTCTTAGCAAACAGTTGATATAGTTGCTTGCTGTCTTCATCGTCGCCGGTCACAGAAAGTACAAATGCTTTGGCGCCCAAAGACTGGACGTTCAAGGCCACATTTCCTGCACCTCCTATGCGCTGCTCTTTATGGTGCAGCGCTACAATAGGCACCGGGGCTTCAGGAGAAATTCTGTCAACATTTCCCCATATATATGAATCCAACATTACATCGCCAATGATACCGACCTTAAGCGTGTCAAACTTTTGGAATAAGTCTACAAAGTTCATTTTAGTAAAGTTCAGTGTTCACAAGTTCACGAGCTAACAAGTTTTAAGTTTATTAGTTCAAAAATTATAATCAGAAATCTCTTAAACCCATGAACTAACATGAAAACTTGTGTCCCTTTGAACTTATGAACTTTATTTTTTGCGGGCCAAAGCAACAAAATATATTGGAATTCCGATCAAAACTATGATCAACCCCGGCCAGGTAAAGCTTGGTTTATAAATTAATAATGCAAGACAAAAGGCCAACGCCAAAATAATGTACAGGATAGGCAACACTGGATAACCAAATGCTTTGTACGGGCGTTCAGCATCAGGACTTTTTTTGCGTAAAATAAAGATACCTGCAATGGTAAGAATATAAAATATCACTACCACAAATGATACATAGTCAAGCAGGTCGCCATATTTGCCACTTAAACATAAAATGCTGGCCACAACACATTGAACCCATAAAGCTACTTCCGGTACTGCATTCTTATTGAGCTTGGCGGTTTGTTTAAAAAACAGGCCATCCTGTGCCATGGTGTAATACACCCTGGCTCCTGCCAGTATCAATCCATTGTTGCAACCAAAAGTTGAGATCATGATCATGATGGCCAATATAGAAGTACCAGCAGCTCCAAAGATCTCTTGGGAAGCAGAAAGGGCAATGCGGTTGTCTTTAGCAAAAGCCAGTTCATTTACGGGCAGGATAGAAAGGAACATCAGGTTGGTTGCCACATAGATGATGGTTACGATCAATGTACCCATAAACAGGCTAAGCCCAATATTGCGCTGGGGGTTCTTGACCTCACCAGCAATAAAAGTCACATTATTCCATGCATCTGAGCTAAATATGGAACCCACCATTGCAGAAGCCATTGCACCAGCTGTGGCAAGACCAGCTAAAGTTACCCAGGTTTCTGAACCTGTCCATCCTTTGATCCTTGATGTGTGTTGCTTCATGTTCCATGCATCAGCCCAATTGGCATTCCAGATACCAGCTTTGGAAGCCAGTAAAAAGCCAAATAAGATCAGGCCAAAAAGAGCTAGCAGCTTGGTCAATGTAAAAGTGGTTTGAATGATTTTTCCTTCCTTGATCCCCCTGGTATTGATATATGTAAGTAATACGATCAACATTATGGATACCAGTTGCGCCGCAGAAACATGGAAGTTATTTGCATCACCAATAATGTAATTGGAGTCACTTAGTGCAGGAAATAAATAAGCTGCGAATTTTGCGAAGGCTACACCCACGGCAGCAATGGTACCGGTCTGAATAACAGCAAAGAAACTCCAGCCATACAAAAAGCCCATCAAAGGATTATATGCTTCTTTCAAGTAGACATATTGTCCGCCGGCTTTGGGAAACATGGCACTTAACTCGCCATAACTTAAAGCAGCAGTCAGCGTCATAAAGCCTGTGATGAGCCAGGCGGCAATCAGCCAGCCTGCAGAGCCAAGGTCTTTTAACATATCGGCACTTACAATAAAAATACCTGAGCCGATCATGGAACCAGCTACGATCATGGTAGCATCGAGCAAACCTAGTGACCGTTTGAAGGCTTTATCTTCCTGTATTGCTTCTTTCGGCGTTAATATATCTTCCATCAGCGGTTAATTTGGTGTCAAGATAAGACAAATAAAAAAAGTCCCACCTGGGAGCGGGACTTTTTATTAGAATAAGGTTCTCTTATTTTTTCTTAGAATAAGTTTCATTCAGGCCTTTGATCAGATCATCGGTAATGTTGTACATCGTATCACGATAATAGAACAATCCGGGTTCGTAAGCGAATATATAAGAATAGCCTTTTGACTGGTTGTAATCTTTCAGGAAGTCTTCAATTTTGGTTTTTACATCACGCATTTTGCGCATATAAAAATCCTGGTATTCCTGGTCCAACGCCTGTTTTCTGCTTTGGATATTTTGCTGCAGTTGCATCATATCTCTTGTTGCCATTTCAGACTGCACCTGAGTCATGGTTGCTGCCTGTCCCTGGTACATTTTTGCTTTATCGGTATAAGTTTTTTCCAGGCGCGTGAGTTCGTTATTGATCGCATCTTCTTTTCTTCCCAGTTCAGACTTTACATCTTTCACCATGGAAAAGGAATTTTCTAAAGAATCCATTTCGAAGTATGCAATTTTAAACTCCTTTTCAGGAACAGCCGTCCCATTGTTAACAGCCGCTTTTATTTCAGGCTTTTTACCCGAAAAGAAATGGACGTAAAATAAAATACCAACCAAAACGAAAAGAATAATATTCGAGACAAGTAATCCGCGATTCATGCAATGATTTTGTGCAAAATAAAGGGCAAAAGGGCATCAAAACAATGAGTAAGTGGCTTTTTATGAAACATTAACTTCTCTGCCGGTATATGTTTTGATTATATCTGCTTTAAAGAATAGCAATGGGAATTTTATCTTGGATTTTACTGGGACTTGTTGCGGGTGCAATTGCAAAGGCCATCAGGCCGGGCAGGGATCCGCAGGGATGTTTTGTAACGATCATTATTGGTATTGTAGGTGCTGTTATTGGTGGATGGATCGCAACAATGCTAGGATGGGGAGAAGTAGACGGGTTCAACCTTTACAGCATTTTAGTAGCAACTGGGGGCGCTGTTCTGGCTTTATTTATCTGGGCGGCATTGACAGGTAGAAGGAACAGGGATTATTAGAAGTTTACGGTTGAGCTCTCTAAATAAAGAACCCCGCATGAGGCGGGGTTCTTTGTATGTTGTTATTCTTCTTCGTCAAAGCTCATGGCTTCGCGGGCAGTTTGTAACAATTCGTATTCTTCTTTGCTTCCTACGATAATGTTTTCAAACTCGCGGAGACCAGTACCTGCAGGAATTGGGTGACCAGTGATCACGTTTTCCTTCAAGCCCAACATGTCATCGGTTTTACCCTGGATGGCTGCTGAAGACAACACTTTGGTTGTTTCCTGGAACGAAGCGGCAGAGATCCAGCTTTGCGTGCCCAACGAAGCTTTGGTGATACCAAGCAATGTCGGAGAAGATGTTGCAGGATGTGCATCGCGGTATTCTACTAACTTCCTATCAGAACGACGCAGAATAGAATTCTCTTCACGCACTTCGCGCAGACTTACGATCTGTCCAGCTCTCAGCCTTGTAGATTCACCCGGATCGGTAACTACTTTCTTATCAAAGATCCAGTCGTTCTCTTCTACGAATTCGAACTTGTCTACCAGGTCTTCTTCCAGGAACTTAGTATCGCCCGGATCAACGATAGATACTTTACGCATCATCTGGCGCACGATCACTTCAATGTGTTTGTCGTTGATACGCACACCTTGTAAACGGTATACTTCCTGGATCTCATTCACCACATATTGCTGAACGGCGAACGGACCTTGAATAGAAAGGATATCCTGAGGAGAAACCTGACCATCAGAAAGCGGAGAACCAGCTTTCACAAAGTCGCCATCCTGAGCAAGGATCTGACGGGTCAATGGCACCAGGTATTTCTTGGTCACACCATCTTTTGCTTCGATGATGATCTCGCGGTTACCACGTTTTACAGCACCCATGCTTACCACACCATCGATTTCAGAAACGATAGCAGGGTTGCTTGGGTTACGAGCTTCGAACAACTCGGTTACACGTGGCAGACCACCGGTAATATCTCTCAGTTTACCTAAAACACGTGGAATCTTCACAATTACCTGACCAGCTTTTACATGTTCACCTTCCTCAACCACGATATGGCTACCAGTTGGTAAGTTGTATGTTTTGCGGTCTTTACCTTCAACTATAATTGAAGGAATTTTTGTCTTATCACGGGTTTCAATTACTACTTTCTCGCGGTGACCGGTTTGTTCATCGGCTTCTTCACGGTAAGTAACACCTTCAATAACGTTTTCAAATTTCAGCGTACCATCGATTTCGGCTACGATAACGTTGTTGAATGGATCCCATGTACAGATCACATCACCTTTCTTGATCTGCTGGCCATCTTTCACTTGCAGCGTAGCACCATAAGGAACGTTGTTGGTGATCAACAAGCGGTCGTTCTTGGTATCAGTGATTCTAACCTCACCGGTACGGCCGATTACAACCTGAACCTTATCTCCTTCATTATTTAATGTAGTTACAGAACGTACACCATCGAATTGAATGGTACCGTCGAACTTGGCCAGCAAGGTAGATTCTACGGCAGCAGAACCGGCCACACCACCCACGTGGAAGGTACGCAGGGTTAACTGGGTACCTGGCTCACCGATAGATTGGGCAGCGATGATACCAACAGCATCACCTCTTTGTGCCAGGTAACCTGTTGCCAGGTTTTTACCATAACATTTCACGCAGGTACCGCGTTTGCTTTCGCAGGCCAGCACAGAACGTATCTCAACTGTTTCAATACCAACTTCTTCAATCAGTTCGGCAATTTCCGGAGTAATTTCTTCCCCGGCAGTGATGATCAGCTCTTCTGTAAGCGGATGATATACATTGTGCACAGAAGTACGACCTTCAATACGGTCGGACAATGGCTCGATAATATCTTCATTATCTTTTAATGCAGAAGTTGCAATACCACGCAGCGTTCCACAATCTTCTTCTGTAATTACCACATCCTGGGCAACGTCAACCAGACGACGAGTCAAGTAACCAGCATCGGCTGTTTTCAGGGCCGTATCGGCAAGACCTTTACGGGCACCGTGCGTAGAGATGAAGTAATCCAATACATTCAGACCACCTTTAAAGTTAGAAAGGATCGGGTTTTCAATGATCTCAGAGCCAGTAGAGCCAGATTTTCTTGGCTTGGCCATCAGACCTCTCATACCCGCCAACTGTTTGATCTGCTGCTTGGAACCACGGGCACCAGAATCAAGCATCATGTATACTGAGTTGAAACCTTGCTTATCGGTAGCCAGTTCGCGGATCAGCGTTTCGGTAATGCGGGTATCAACACGGCTCCAAATGTCAACGATCTGGTTATAACGCTCGTTGTTGGTGATCAGACCCATGTTATAGTTTTCCCATACTTCCTCAACCTCGGCTTTTGCGTTTTCCAGCAACTCTTCTTTAATCTCAGGAATGATCAGGTCATTGATAGAGAATGACAAACCACCAGAGAAGGCCATACGGAAACCAAGATGCTTGATATCATCAAGGAACTTAGCTGTTTTAGGAACATTGGTAATGCGAATGATATCGCCAATGATCTCACGAAGGTTTTTCTTCGTTAGTAAGGCATTTACAAAACCAACTTCTTTTGGCACAAATTGGTTGAATAACACGCGGCCTGTTGTAGTATCAATTATCTTTTGCACCAGCTTTTCGCCCTCACGCACATTGGTTCTCACCTTTATATGCGCATGCAGGTCTACACGGCCTTCATTATAGGCAATAATCACCTCTTCTTCACTGTAGAAGGCTTTTCCTTCGCCTTTTACTTTTTCAGTATCAGTAGATTTCTTGCCTTTAGAAATATAATAAAGACCCAATACCATGTCCTGAGAAGGCAGGGTAATAGGTGTACCATTCTGAGGGTTCAGGATGTTGTGAGAGGCCAGCATCAGCAATTGCGCTTCCAGAATGGCAGCATTGCTCAGCGGCACGTGCACCGCCATTTGGTCACCGTCAAAGTCGGCGTTGAAGGCCGTAGTAACCAATGGGTGTAATTGAATAGCTTTACCCTCTACCAGTTTAGGTTGGAAGGCCTGGATAGATAAACGGTGCAGTGTTGGAGCACGGTTTAACATTACCGGGTGACCTTTCAGAATATTTTCAAGGATATCCCAAACTACCGCTTCCTTTTTATCTACCAGCTTACGGGCAGATTTCACGGTTTTAACGATACCTCTCTCAATAAGTTTGCGAATAATGAATGGCTTGAACAGCTCGGCAGCCATATCTTTTGGCAGACCGCACTCATGTAGTTTCAGTTCGGGGCCTACCACGATAACGGAACGGCCGGAGTAGTCAACACGTTTACCCAACAGGTTCTGACGGAAACGACCTTGCTTACCCTTCAACACATCAGAGAGCGATTTCAGGGCGCGGCCACCTTCAGCCTTAACGGCGTTGGATTTACGGCTGTTATCGAACAGGGAGTCAACAGCTTCCTGGAGCATACGCTTTTCATTGCGCAGGATCACCTCAGGGGCTTTGATCTCCAACAAGCGTTTCAAGCGGTTGTTGCGGATGATCACACGACGGTAAAGATCGTTCAGGTCAGAAGACGCGAAACGGCCACCATCCAGGGGCACCAGCGGACGTAATTCCGGTGGAATTACAGGAATATACTGCATTACCATCCATTCAGGGCGGTTGGTAATACGGGTATTGGCATCACGGAAAGACTCAACAACTGACAAACGCTTTAAAGCGTCAGCCTTACGTTGCTGGGAAGTTTCAGTAGCAGCAGCATTGCGCAGATCGAACGACAACTGATCCAGGTCGATGCGGCCCAGCATATCGTGCACGGCCTCAGCACCCATTTTAGCGATGAACTTGTTTGGATCGTCGTCAGGAAGCATCTGGTTATCTTTTGGAAGTGCATCCAAGATATCCAGGTACTCTTCTTCTGTCAATAAATCACCCGGATTCTGGCCTTTATCAGCACGGATACCAGACTGGATCACTACAAAGCGTTCATAATAAACAATGCTCTCCAGTTTTTTGGAGCTCACGCCCAGCAGGTAGCCGATCTTGTTGGGCAGGCTTTTGAAATACCAGATGTGCACAACAGGCACAACCAGTTTGATATGACCCATTCTTTCACGACGCACTTTCTTTTCTGTTACTTCCACGCCACAGCGGTCGCAAACGATGCCTTTGTAACGGATGCGTTTGTACTTGCCGCAGGCGCATTCGTAATCCTTAACCGGGCCAAAAATTCTTTCGCAGAACAAGCCGTCTCTTTCCGGCTTATACGTACGATAGTTGATGGTTTCAGGCTTTAAAACCTCACCGAAGCTCTTTTCGAGGATGCTGTCAGGTGAAGCCAGTCCGATGGTAATTTTGGAGAAGGTAGCCTTCGGACGATTGTCTTTTCTTAGAGCCATACTTAGTTTTCTGTTTTAAAAAATTTCTTATTTCTTAAACTAGATACAGGCAAATTGGAGCAAAAACATAGATTACCCCCGGAAACCTCCGGGCAGCACAAAATGCACCCGCTAGAGTGCAAAACTGTTGAGTATCAATAAAGTAAGTGATAATCGCGCCGCCGAAAATGCCAATATACCTAAATTAAGAGGGCAAAGGTAAGGTAAATTTGAAAATTTCAGGAGTGAGAATAGGGATTGAAATGGATTTAGGGGATTTTTGGGAAAAGAATACAAGGAGATTGCTGATTTTGGGATTCAGGGATATTGGGATTTGGGAGGTTGTGACTAGTGGTATTGGCTATTGAGATATTTGTGGTGAAACACTACAGAAATGGAAAGATCGTAGTTACCAAGTATCCGGATATGAATGGGATTGTGGCTAGTGAAAAGCAGCGGATGCAGAGGGATTTGTTTCGGGAGGCGGTGGTGCAGGAATAAATAGGCAATAGACAATTAGCAATGGGCAATCAGCAATTAGTGATATGCAATAGACAAGCATGCCTCAAGGGAGGCGGGACAATGGTAGGAAAAAAGGACAGAGTGGTAGCGCTTAGCCCTGTGCTGCTTATTATACTGAGGGAATACTGGAAAAAATACAAGCCATCCAGGAAAGGAACGCTATACAGCAGCCGCAGTTTGCAGCTAGTGCTGGCTGCTGCAAAAAAGAGAGCGTGGATATTTAAGCCAGGAAGTGTACAAGCGTTAAGGCACAGTTTTGCCACACATTTGTTGGACAAGGGTACGGACGTGACGATGATCATGAAGCTACTTGAGCAGTAACTTGATGCAATGTACAAAGACTATTATGACAAACCATTACAAGGTACATTCCGCAAACATGTGTATTTGTAAAATGGCTACTCCTGAACTATCTTTCTGGTGTAAATAAACGATCAACGGTATAAATGCGGCGAGGCTATAGTAACTCAGACTACAGCCCCTTTACATATACCCTTATCCGTTGTGCGTAATTCGAACAATCATTCTTTATGACAAAATTTATAATCGGACTACTGCTAATTTGCGTATCCACAAAACACCTGAGTGCTCAAAAAAATTTTGAAGTTTCTATTCCGGAAACCTACGAGCTTTCCAATATCATTTTGGCTTTGACTGACTATGGTATGACTGATGAATGGGAAGTTCAAAAGCATACAGCTTATTACAATGATGTCATCAAATATTTTGAGCCTGTCAAAGCACATTCCTTGTTACAGAAAGTAAACTATTCAAGAGCATTATGGGAAGATTATCTAAGCTTCAGAACAGATGCTTCCGCTTATCAATTTGACGATAACAGCAAACTGATAAGAATAAATAACTTTTATGCAAACAAAGGACATAAACCTTTTGATGAAAACCTTGACCTCATTAATGATTTTATCCAAAAATCAAATTATCGGGATTTCTACAAAGCACACAATTCGCTTTACGATGCAATCGTTGCTAATTATTCCAGCTACTATATGCTTGACACAATGAAGATGTTTTTAGAGAAAGAGTTTGGAATTACAACATCGGCATCAAATAAAGGAAAGTACAAGGTCATTTTATCGCCACTTGTATTCAGAATGAATTGCCACAGAAACATTGATAGCGTTACTACCGCTGACTTTCCGTCCCTATCAGTTGCATTAATCGAAAATAATGCAATGGGAATAAACAACCAGGCGCAACGGGCTGTTGAAATTCACACCATATTCACCGAAATGGACCACGGTTATGTAAATCCAATTACTGAACTTTTTCGCAAAGACGTAGAACTGAAATTCAAGAACGAATATTGGGACAGGAAATCAGGCTATGAAGGATTAAATTGTTTCAATGAATACATGACTTGGGCTTTGTACGACATTTTCGTAAAAAAATACTTTCCAACAATTGCGGACAGCATCAGTACACAATGGCATTATCAAAATGCAAACAGGGGTTTTTTCGCTTCAAACCTTTTTGCATTACAATTAAAGCAGTTAAGCCACCTTAAAAAAACAAGCGAGACCTTGAAAGATTTATATCCAAAACTTCTTGACTGGACAACTAAAAACCAGTCGAAAAATAAAGAACTTAAACTCCTGTTACCCAAAGCCGACAGTATCTATGCGCTACCAAACAATGGGGAAGTGACACTTAACTTTTCAACTGGAATAAAAAGAAACTTTAGTAAGATAAGCTGCATTGTAATGAAGTTAAACAATGGCAGAGCGACCAAAGAAAGGAATGTCATAACAATAACCCCAAAGGACATAGTTAAATGGAACAGTGATAGTTCTATCGTGTTGCAACTAAAAGTTCCGCATGACGAATTTGCTTTGATATTGAACTGGTGGGGTTGTAAGTATCCTGTTTTAAGTGATCGGGACATTATGTTAGCGCCGCAGACGTATATTCTTCTCAAAAAGTCATGAGTGAATAAAACTAATGCACAACGGTACGGCATGATCGGGTTATGATAACTATATTATCCATTAGTTGGAGACCTAACAGTAGAGGCTTATCTTTAAAAACCCTGAATTCTGTGCATGGTGTAAAAATATGATGTCTGAAAAGGTGTATAAGCAAGTTAAAAATATTGGAAGCTTGACGGCTGACACAAAGTACTAAAGGCTACAGAACTAAAGGCTGCCTTATTTGATCATGCATTGTCGATAATCGCCGGGGGTGATTCCTTCCATTTTTTTGAAAAGGCGGACGAAGTAATTGGAATCGGTAAAACCGCATTGGTGTCCTATGGTGGCGATCTTGTTTTGCTTGTCTTGTAAGAGTTGTTTAGATAGTTTAATTCTTTCCCTGTTGATGTATTCAACAGGAGTTTGGCCGAATTGGTCTTTGAACCATTTAAAGAAGATATTCCGGCTCATATATACGATCCTGCACAGGGTGTCTACTTCGATTTTGTCTGTAAGGTTTTTATGAATATAATTCAACACAAAATGTTTCCGGCTACGATTGTTATATAGATCTTTTTCCTGTTCTAGCTGTTGCAAGAACTGGGTTTGCAAGAGACGGACCAGTAATTCCTTCAGGTTCAGGTCGGCTATGATGTTCTTAGCGGGATCGCCGCTGCTGCAGGTTCTTACCAGTTTATTCATCAGACCTGTAATCTCGGTATTGTTGATAAAATGATAGTGGTTGAATTGCAGTTTCCAATCATGTGCACCATCAGGGTCCTGATTGTATTGCCGGTTCATGTAATGCAAAGTATCGTTGATATAACCGGCGTCTACAGCCAGAGCGATGCATTGGGTAGGATTGTCGGCCTGTGCTTCAGGAAAGTCGATGTACATGGTTTTATTGGCGGGTACGATCACGGTTTCGCCGGGCAGGTAATCAAATCCGGATTGATTGAACAGGTGCATTACTTTTTTGCCTCTTACCATACTGGTTACTACAAAATCATTGAAGGTGAGCGGCACCAGGCAGGATTGCTGGTAGCTCTCAAAAACATTCAACTCGCAATTATTGAGATTATATATTCGCCTGTTCTCAACAAGTGTCTGCAGGTACTTGGGATGCGTTAATGCGATCTTATCCAGGTAATTTTTTACGGCCATAACAATCGTTATTGACTTCAAGTTAGAAAATCCAGTTCATATATAACAGACGTGCGCATCCATTT
>CBKWHA010000110.1:0-16261 GCA_966674115.1 uncultured Chitinophagaceae bacterium | reverse complement strand
TTCATCCAGATCGAATAAAGAAACCCTCCGAAGAGGGTTCACAATTAAAGAATTAAAAATTGGCGAATTTACTAGTAGCCTCGACAGGAATCGAACCTGTATCTGGAGCTTCGGAAACTCTTATACTATCCATTGTACTACGAGGCCAGGTTATTTTCACGTCATTTCAGCAAGCCTTGCGCATTGGTGGCAAAGATCTTTACTGCAATGGCCAGCAAAATTACGCCAAAAAATTTTCTTACAGCAATTAATCCAGCTGGTCCTAGAATTCGTTCAATAAAACTTAACGATTTTAAAACAACAAATACAATTACAAGGTTGATCAGAATGGCGAGGAATACGGTTGTTTGGGTATAGTTTGCTTTTAAAGAGATTATAGTTGTTAAGGTGCCGGAGCCGGCTATAAGCGGAAAGGCTATAGGTACAACTGTGGAGGCCCGGACATCTTTTTCGCTTTTGAAAAATTCAAGCCCTAGCACCATCTCCAAACCAAGAATAAAAATCACAATCGAACCACCCACGGCAAATGAGCCTACATCTAGGCCCAGCACATTTAAAAAAGGCTCACCTATGAACAGGAAAAATATCATCAAGGAGCCAGAGATCAGGGTGGCACGGCCTTCCCGAATGCCGCCTAGCTTGCTTTTCAAAGAAATTAATACAGGAATGGAACCAATGATGTCTATAATGGCAAAGAGGGTAAAAGTGACCGTTAGCAATTCCTTTAAATGGATCTTCATTTACCTGGTTTTGCACAAAGGTCGGGAAAGAGGAATAAGCAATAAGCAATTGGCACTAGGCAAAAAAATTGCCGGCTACCAACCAATGATAACCGGCAATAATTTCCTTTTGATGTTTTACACCTGATGATTCACTAATTTACCATTCCACTACCACTCCACTCTGCACTGTGAAAGGAATCGAATTATATCCTCTGATATCAAAAAACTTTTTATCGGTGATGTTCTGTGCATCGGCAAAAAGTTTCAACCATCTTTTGGGTTTATATTCTGCATAGGCATTCAGCAAAAAGTAGCTATCCAATGCTATATCATTGGCCATCCAGCCGCCTACATCAAAGCGCTTGCTTACATATTTACCGGACAGGCTGATATACAAACCATTTGCAAAACTGTAACCGGCTGTGAGGTTGATGTTGTGCTTTGGTCTGCGTAACAGGTATTGATAAGTAGAATCCTCAAACGTCTTCCTGCTCTGCGTTGTTTCTTCACCATCCAGGAAAGTGTAATTGGCTGTAATGTTCAGGTTTTGCACCGGCTGCACCTTAGTTTCCAATTCAATGCCTTTTACTTTCTGTTCAATGAAGTTGAAATATTTAGAAACGCTATAGCTATAGTCAATTCCGTTCTTAATGTTGCGATGGAAGAAAACCAACCTGTTTTGCACTTTAGAATGTTGTTGCTGAAAGCCTACCTCATAGGTGGTAGATTCTTCAGGCTTAAGTTCCCTATTGCCATATGATGAATACAACTGGTAAAGCGTTGGAGCTTTAAATGCAGAAGCAATGCTACCAAATAGGCGGAAGTATTCGCATAACTGGTATGAAGGATTGAACGTAAAGGTATGATTGCTGCCATAGCGGGAATGAACATTCAGGCGTCCGCCCAACTCTACGTTCAACTGCTCATTGGCAGACTGGTAAAAGAGTGAAGAGTAAAGCGAAGCCTGGCTATGCGAACTATCTAAATAAGGCGGATCCCAAGAACTTAATGAATTATATCTCTGGTTCATATTGCTAAAGCGGTAATCTGCGCCTTGCAACAAGCGAAACCGTTCGGCTAATGGTATAGTAGCATATAATTCGGCAAACTGTGTTTTGCCAAAATAATCATTTGTTTCAAACCTTAAAAATGTAGGCTGGTGCAGGCTATCATTGAAAAAGTTACGGGTGATCTCACTGTATTGGTAATTACCAGTTAAGGATACATTGTTTCTAAAATAGCGGAAACCGGCACCTGCCATTTTGTTTTTGTTCTTCAGTGTATAGTCTCTTTCATCTTTAAATGAACCAGCATCTATGTCGGTTTTGTTTTGACTGTATTGAGCAAATGTATGAAAGGTAAGCGCCTCGGTTGCCGCAAACTGCACACTGGCCTGCGCTACATTTCCTTTAAAGCCATCTTGATCGAAATTTCCCTTGCCAGTACTGTCATAGGCAGTTGAAAAGCCGTCTGCAGACAGGCGTGCATACCGGGCATTATAGGTAAAGCGGCCTGATTTTCCAAAAGCCTGTACATTGCCCCTGAACAATCCAAGATTGCCACCGCTTACAGTAGCTTTCACTCCAATAGGTTTGCTGACACTCTGTTTAACAGTAATAATGTTGATAACACCAGCCACTGCATCAGAGCCATACAAAGTAGATTGTGCCCCACGGCTGATTTCTATACGCTCTACGTTATTCAATGAAAGCAGATTCAGGTCAAATTCGTTGTTGATCTGTGAAGGATCATAAACGGGTATACCATCTATAAGGATCAAAGTGCGGCCAGAAGAAGCGCCCCGCATGTAAACAGATTGATTACCACCTAAACTGTTTAAAGCACCATTGATGGTAAGGCCAGCCTGCTCATTCAGCAATTGAGCTACAGTACGGCCACTGCTCTTTTCAATTTGTTCTTTGCTGATGACTGTAATAACTTTCCCTGTAGTACTCTGCTTTTGCGAAAATTTGTTGGCAGTAACCACTACTTCATGCAGCGATTTTGCCGTGTCTTGCATACCTGCCTGGGAATCTAACTGCGCTTGGGCGGTACTGCTCCCAATGATTGCAGCCACAATGATTGCATTCTTTCTCATACTGGTTGTTTTATTTTGTGACTGCTTTCGGAAAAAGAAGAGATAGAAATATAAAGCCCGTACGAAGCCATTACATTCCATGCCTTTCACCCGAAAGCACTAATGATGATTCATAACTGGCAGGTCTTCTGGCTTGCCCTCAACTTTACCTTCCCATTCCGCCGGGGCGAAACAGTGGTTTGAAGCGTTGATTTTGCATCCTTTCAAGGGGATGGGGGATTACAGCTACGGGGATAGCGCCGGACTTTCACCGGACTTCCCATTTTAATCCTCTGCCTGAGGCAGAGAAACCAATTAAGCGGCGCAAATGTAGGAGTTTTGTGAGAGTTTACAATTTGTGAGCTTCTCAAATTAAATGGAAGGCAAAGGGCTAGGTGTTAAACCTTATTTCAAAATTCATTGAAAGAAAAGCCATTTTTAAAAGAAAATTCTTGGATATTTTTGTACAAACACCGTCTGACTTATGAAAATCAAAACTATCTCCCTGCTTTTGTTTTATGCTACCCTATTTTTCCTGCTCGGTTATTTCTATGCAAGATTAATAGCTTATTTGATGTAGCATTGTGTATATACCTCATCATGCTAAAACTTCGCATGCAAACCCGTTTTCTTCAACCAGGGTCATTACCTTGTCTGTCATAAAGTTCTCCCCTTCCACTCTTAGTATCTTGTCGCAATCCTGCAGATCAAAGTTTATTCTGCAGCCCGGAAAATGCTGAAGCAGTTTGGTTAAGAGGGATTTTGCCTGCGATTCCTCTTCTACATTGGTTTTAAATACTTCAATCATTATATTCATAATTCAACATACATTGTATACCGAATATATCTATACACATACCCTTTTTTAAGCAATACTTACATCTTGCGTCGTTTTCCTAAATACCAGTCCATCGAACGAATACTTACCACTACCCAGGATAAAAACAACTATGGTCAAAAGCAAATACACAAAGGGTAAAGTCTTGACATCAAACGGATCTTTAGCATGAGCAATAAAATAGGCTACAGCCATCGTAATAAAGATGGGGACGACCGACAAGCGCGTAAAGAAACCGATCAGTACCAGGAATCCGCAACCCAATTCAGCAAAGATGACCAGGTTGAACGACAATCGTGCACCAATACCTATTACGTCCTGGAACATTGGCAGGATCTGGTCGTAGGAAGCGAACTTCGTGTAGCCATAGTAGACGAATAAACCGCCAATGATCAACCTGAGCAACAATGCGGCCAGGTCAGTGTTTAAAGATTGTTGGTTAAGGAGCTTAAATTTCATATGCCTTTCTGTTTTTCGTGAATAATGAAATTCATTTTGCGTTACAAAGATGCAATCGTCTTTTGTAAATCAAGGGGTGCAAATACGACAAACCGAAGGGTTGATTGCGACAGAACATCTTCTTACATTTACAACTCGTTTTCACCTAAAATCATAGCCAATGAAACACATATCCATCCTGGTACCAACAGGAGCTATTTTAAGTAGCATAGAAGGACCACGACAGGTGTTTACAGAAGTAAACAAGTTTCTGAAAAATAATGGCAAGCCAGCCATGTTTAAAGTGCAACTAGTGGGGCTTACCAGGGAAATACTTGTATGCGGCGGCAGGTATACAGTATTTGCTGATGCCTTGGTACAAGATGTAGCAAAATCAGACCTCATTATCATGCCTGCGTTGGATGGAGACATGCAAAAGCTAATAGAACAAAACCAGGAGTTTATACCATGGGTCATTCAACAATACAAAGAAGGCACTGAAGTAGCCAGTCTTTGTGTGGGTGCATTTTTATTGGCAGCAACCGGGTTGTTGAAGGGCCGTCAATGTGCCACGCATTGGATGGCGGCCAGTGATTTCCGAATGATGTTTCCCGACGTACAGCTTGTTGAAGATAAGATCCTCACCGATGAACAAGGTATTTACTCCAGCGGTGGCGCTTTTTCCTACCTAAATCTGATCTTGTATATCATTGAAAAATATGCAAGCCGCGATATTGCTATATTTATGTCCAAGGCATTTCAGATAGATATTGATCGCTGCAGCCAGTCGCCATTTATCATGTTCAATGGTCAAAAGGCACATGAAGATGAAGCTGTTAAAAAAGCACAGGAATTTATTGAACAAAATATTGAGAATAGAATAACTGTTGACGAACTGGCATCCATGCTGGCAGTAGGCCGGAGAGCCCTGGAACGTAGGTTTAAGAAAGCCACTTCCAATACAGTAGTGGAATATATCCAGCGTGTAAAAATAGAAGCCGCCAAAAAGAGCCTGGAATCCTCACGCGAAAACGTAACCGAAGTTATGTACAAAGTAGGCTATACAGATCCCAAAGCATTCAGAATAACATTCAAACGCATTACAGGCTTATCACCAGTACAATACCGGTCAAAATATAACCGGCCCATACCCGTGCCTGCATAAACAAGCAGGCACCATTTACAGACATCAACATCCACTTATAATTGCACCATTTCCCATACAACAACAACGCATCGGAACCATTGATATTATTCATACAATAAATTGAGTAGCGTCAAAATCTATAAGCCTGTTTTATAGAACCTTTAGCCCCACTACACAATTTATTATTATGAGCGTTACAAACGTCCAAGAGCTTACCCATTGCATTGACAAGATACGGGAGGCACAGAAAAAGTATGCTACCTACTCGCAGGAACAGGTAGATGAGATCTTCCGGCAGGCAGCCATTGCAGCTAACAACGCCCGCATACAGCTAGCCAAAATGGCTGTAGCAGAAACAGGTATGGGGCTGGTAGAAGACAAAGTGATAAAAAACCACTTTGCCTCCGAATACATTTACAACCAGTATAAGAATGAAAAAACCTGCGGTGTGATCGAAACCGATGAGGCCTTCGGCATTACCAAGATAGCAGAACCCATCGGTGTAATCGCTGCTGTGGTACCCACTACCAATCCCACTTCCACGGCTATTTTCAAAGCACTTATTTCACTAAAGACAAGAAACGGTATTATTTTCTCTCCTCACCCAAGGGCAAAGAAAGCTACCATTGCCGCTGCACAAATTGTGCTGGATGCTGCCGTAAAAGCAGGAGCACCGGCTGGCATCATCAGCTGGATCGATGAACCTTCCGTAGAGCTCTCCCAACTGGTAATGAGCAAGGCCGACCTAATCCTTGCCACCGGTGGTCCCGGTATGGTAAAATCAGCCTATTCTTCCGGCAAACCGGCTATTGGTGTGGGTGCAGGTAATACCCCAGCCATTATTGACGAAACAGCCCACCTGAAAATGGCAGTCAACTCTGTGTTGCTTTCCAAAACCTTTGACAACGGTATGATCTGCGCCTCAGAGCAATCAGTGATCGTTGTAGATGAAGTGTATGAGGAAGTAAAAAGAGAATTTGAGGAAAGAGGCGCCTACCTGCTGAAAGGTGAAGAGTTAGATCGGGTAAGAAAAGTAATCCTTGTAAATGGTGTGCTGAACGCCAACATCGTAGGACAATCTGCTTACAAAATTGCAAAACTGGCCGGCTTTACTGTTCCCGAAGAAACAAAGATATTGATCGGAGAAGTACAGTCTGTGGAGCATGATGAGCCTTTTTCTCATGAAAAGCTCTCTACTATACTTGCCATGTACCGTGCTAAAAACTTTGATGAAGCGCTGAAAAAAGCAGTACGCCTGGTAGAGCTCGGCGGCTTCGGGCATACTTCGGTGTTGTACACAGATCCGGTAAAATCACATGACCGCGTAGAGCGCTTTGGTGCAGCCATGAAAACAGGTCGCACCATCATCAACATGCCTTCTTCACAAGGCGCTATTGGTGACATCTTCAACTTCAAATTATCACCCTCCCTTACCCTCGGCTGTGGTAGCTGGGGCGGCAACTCAGTATCTGAAAACGTAGGGGTCAAACACTTACTAAATATTAAAAGCGTGGCCAATAGAAGAGAAAACATGCTATGGTTCCGGGTACCGGAAAAGATCTACTTTAAATATGGTTGCCTGCCCGTAGCCTTAAGAGAACTGAAAGACCTGGGCAAAAAGAAAGCCTTTATTGTAACTGATAAAGTGCTATATGATTTGGGCTTTATTGAACCTGTGATAAAAGTATTGGAAGAACTCGGTATCGATTATAAAGTATTTTTCGACGTGGCACCCGATCCTACATTGGCTACTGCCCGCAAAGGTGCAGAGGAAATGATCTCCTTCCATCCTGATACGGTGATTGCCCTTGGTGGCGGCTCGCCTATGGATGCGGCCAAGATCATGTGGGTGCTGTATGAACATCCTGAGGTGCGCTTTGAAGATCTGGCCATGCGCTTTATGGACATCCGCAAACGTGTGTATCCTTTCCCACCACTGGGTGACAAAGCCATATTTGTTGCCATTCCCACATCAGCAGGTACAGGTTCCGAAGTAACGCCTTTTGCAGTGATCACTGATGAAAAGACCAGCATCAAGTATCCTCTGGCAGATTATGAACTGACCCCTGATATTGCCATTGTGGATGCGGAGCTGATGATGCGCATGCCGAAAGGACTGACCTCTGCCTCTGGTATTGATGCCCTGACGCACGCTCTGGAAGCCTATGCATCAGTACTGGCATCTGAGTATACCAATGGTCTGGCGCTGGAAGCCATCCGGTTGATCTTTAAATACCTGCCTGCTGCATACAGTGAAGGCACTACCAATATCAAGGCAAGAGAGAAGATGGCACATGCCGCTACCATTGCAGGTATGGCCTTTGCTAACGCCTTCCTGGGTATTTGCCACTCGCTCGCCCACAAGCTGGGTGCTACCCACCATGTGGCACACGGTGTGGCCAACGGTATGCTGATCACAGAAGTAGTTCGCTTCAATGCGGTGGACAATCCACGCAAACAGGCAGCCTTCCCCCAATACAAATATCCCAATGCCAAATGGCGCTATGCCCGCATTGCAGACTACCTGCAACTGGGCGGCACTACCGATGAAGAAAAAATAGATTTACTGATTGAAGCTATTGAGGATCTGAAGGTAAAAGTTGGCATTCCAGCTTCTATCAAAGAATATGGTATTCCAAAAGAAAGGTTCTTTGCCACTTTAGATGATATGTCTGAACAAGCTTTTGATGATCAGTGCACAGGTGCCAATCCAAGATATCCGCTGATCAGTGAGCTCAAACAGTTGTACATCAATGCCTACGAAGGCAGTACGCCTAGAGCGGCACAGGAAACTGCAGCCGATGTAACAATAGAAGAAGCACAAGCTATATGAACAAAAGCCCCAAGCCCCCATTTTGGGGGCTTCTAATTACCGCTTGTAAAAAAATTGTTTAACCATATACTAAGCAGGGAGATACACCTCAAAGGTCGATCCTTCATCCGGCTCACTCCTGGCTTCTATAGCACCACCATGGTACTGCACTATTTTTTTGCAAATAGCAAGACCAATGCCAGAGCCCACATTTTCATCCCCGTTATGCAAGCGTTGGAAGAGACCAAATATTTTACCGGCATACTCCTGCTCAAAGCCAATACCTTTATCGGCAAAGCTTATTTTGTGATAAGTACGCCCGGCCTCCAATCCAGCCACCATTCCATGCTCATTTGTAACTCTTTCTGCTGTAATTGAAATCAACGGTGCCATGCCTGGCTTATGGTATTTAAATGCATTGTTCAGAATTTGTACAAATAATTGCTGCAACTGAAAAGCATTGCCTTGCACCATGGGCAACCGGCTAGCCTGGATGCTGGCTCTCTTCTCAGTAATTACCCGGTCGAGTGATTGGCGCACTTTGTCCAGTACAACATTCAGGTCTACATCGCCCCACTCCTTTCCCATATGAGTAGAATGAGCATAAGAAAGAATATCCTGGATAAGAGCCCTGATGCGCGAGGCAGCGTTTTGCATGCGTTGCAGATAAAACCTTCCCATTCCGGAAAGGTTGGTTTCACTTTCTTCCAAAAAACTGGCAAAGGTTTGAATTTTGCGCAGCGGCTCCTGTAAGTCATGGCTGGCTATAAAATTAAAAGAAGATAGCTCTGCATTAGACTGTTGCAGTTCCCTGTTTTTTGCAGCCAGTTCTTCATTCAGCAACGAAAGTTTCTCCGTCGCGATGATCAATTCTGTAACATCCTGTGTGGCACCTAACATGATTTGAAAGTCGCTATCAGCCCGCGTTTTACCAATAGCACGCATATGCCTTACCGTACCATCGGACCGGATAATTCTGTAAGAGGCAATAAGGGTTGTCTTTTCATCAAAAGCATGCCTAATGTTTTGAAAAAGCCGGTCCCGGTCTTCCGGCACAACAAATGAGAAAAAACGTTGAAAAGAAATTTCCTCTTGCCTTGGTTCGGTTCCATAGATACGAAACAGGTTGTCTGAACACTTGAACATATTTGTTTGAAGATTCCATTGCCAGGAACCCAGGTTGGCAACTTCCTCTGCATTGCGGTAGATCACGTTCATTTCATTGAGATCGTCCAACGCCTTGACCTTTTGCTGCAGGTAGACCTTTGAAATACGCAGTTGCTTGTTCAAAACCATGTAAGAGAAGAGGAAAACAACAAACAAAAACACGATGAGCAGCAAAGTTTGCCTGTTCATTCCTTTAAGAAAGAGATAAGACATCACGATCAGCAGGATGAGAGCAAGGGAAAAAATGACCCTTAGCATAACAACTTGTGAGAGCTTTATTCCTGGCATTGTAAAGCAAGCGTTAATAGTAGGTTGACCCGCTTAACAGGAAATTCCTCAAAAAGTGCGCCCTGTTTCTACATATCAGAAGCCTCAGGTTGATGATTGTTTTGAAGCAGTTTTCTCCGGCACAGTGGAAACGGGCAGATAAACTGTAAATGTAGCACCAACATCGGGAACACCTTGTGCCTTAATAGCACCACCGTGGCTCTGTACAATTTTCTTGCAGATAGCCAGGCCTATGCCCGTGCCTTCATACTCTCCTTTGCCGTGCAGCCGCTGAAACAGATCGAATATCTTGCTTGCATATTCCTGCTCAAAACCAATTCCATTATCAGCAAAAGTTATCTTGTGATACCACTGGGTCTCTTCGAGGCCATCAACACTACGGGTTTGCCGCACTTTTTCGGCTGTAATGTGTATAACCGGTAATACACCCGGCCTGCTGTATTTTATGGCATTGCCAATCAAATTTTCAAACAACTGCTGCATTTGAAAGTCGATACCCTGCACAACGGGTAATTGGTCGGCGTAAATGATAACTCCTTTTTCATCAATAGAAGCTTTCAATACAGTTTGCGTATTGTACAGCACATCATTAAGATCTACGGGCTGTTGTCCGTCTTCAATCATAGTTGTGCGGGAATAAGAAAGCAAGTCTTTGATTAGGTTGCGCATTCTTGCAGCAGCCTGTTGCATTCTTTCCAGGTAAGAACGGCCAGCATCTGAGATCTGCTCTTCTTTTTCGGCCAGGAAGCTGATGAAGGTCTGAATTTTGCGCAACGGCTCCTGCAGGTCGTGGCTGGCTACATAATTAAAAGAAGCCAATTCTTCATTGGCATGATGGAGTTCCACGTTCCTGGCTGTCAGGTCGCGGTTTAACTGATCCAGTTTTTCTGCGGCCTGCTTGATGTCTGTAATATCCGTTGCCACGCCAATGATCTGCTCTGCTTCGCCTTTCTCATTGCGTTTAAACACCACCTCACGGGCTATGTGGTACCGCCATTCTCCTTTTTTATTCCGCAAGCGGTATTCCTGCCTGTGAATGTCAGAATTATTTGCAGCCGCAAATCTTTCTATGTTTTGAAGCACCCTGGGCAGATCATCAGAATGAACCATTTTGTGGAACCATGAACTACCCATCTTTTCCATATCCTGTTCCGTGTAGCCAAGCAATTCAATCGGATTCTTATTTACAAAGGCACTCGTGTTGGAAGGAAGATCATAAATGTAAATGGCATTAGGTACCAGCTCGGTAATGTTTCTATTGAAAGTTTCACTCTTCTTCAAACGGTTAATGGCCCGGCTTAAGCGGTTGATCACCCTTATCAGGGTTGAAATGTTTTGCGTTGTTCCCAGGATGATCCTTTCGCCTTTAGCATTACGGAAGAATTTTCTTTTGCCTTGAACATGCACCATCCGCCCCTGCCTGTCGATAATTCTGTAGTTGAGCGTGAGCATTTTATTTTGTTCAAAATACTCAGGCAATATCCGGAAGCTTGCCCGCTCCTTATCTTCATGATAAACATGCTCCAAAAAGGCTTCTACAGAGGGCGTAAACTCAAAAGGTTCGAACCCGAAAATCCGGTATAAGTTTTTAGATGCGTTGAACTCATTGGTTTCCAGGTTCCACGACCAGGAGCCAATACCTGCAGCAATTTCAGCATTCTCAAACAAAGCATTGGTCTGCCTCAGGCGTTCCACAGCTAAAGTAATTTCCGTAACATCCTGTGTAGTGCCCATCAAATACATTTCATCACCACTCTCTATTATTTTGCCTACTGTCTGCATATACCTTAGTTCTCCGTCTTTACGGATAACGCGGAAATTCACCTTTTCCAATACCTTGGATTGGAACGCTGCTTCTGTTCGCCGCTTCAGCTCTTCCCTGTCTGCCGGATGAACATAAAGCATAAAGGTGTCGTATGGAATTTCGTAGTCCCTGGGCTCGCTGCCATAGATGCGAAACAGGTTCCTGGAGCAGGCAAAACTGTTGGTTTTAAGATTTAACTTCCAGGAGCCCATTCCAGCAACTTCTTCCGCATTTTCATACAATGTATTGGTTTCCTTCAGGTGCTGGGTAACATGGGTAATGCCGGTAACATCCTGAGTGGTACCCATCAACACCCTTTCTCCGTTAGCATTTAATATTAATCTGCTGAATGTTCTTACATGCCTCACTTCTCCATCTTCCCGTATGATCCTGTACTCCAGGATGATCGGCGTAGAATGCTCGAAGGCTTCTTCCCGGGCCTTTAATAATTTATGCTGGTCCTGGGGATGCACCATTTTAATATGCTTGTCCAGCGAAGGCTTGAAACGGCCCCACTCGAGCCCGTACAGTTGATAAAGATTCTTCGACCAGTAGATCTCTTTGCGGTCCAGGTTAAAGATCCATGAGCCAACACCTCCACTTTCTTCAGCCATTTCAAAAATGGAATTGGCTTCCTTAAGCTGGCTGTTGGCAAGTTGTGTTTCCCGGGCAAGCTGTTGGGACACCTTTAATTGACGCTTTAAACTTACATAAGTTACCACAACAAATACGAGCACACAAAATATGAGCCCCAGGGCATATGACTTTGCTAAATCGTCTGCTCTCTTAAAAAGCAGAAAGGATAAGATACCCAGCAGGAAAACAAAAAAGAAAAAGATGGCCCTAAAAGGAAGGTTTTTCTTTGTTCTCATGGAAGCAGAAATAAAGAATAAAGCAATCGTTATGAATAAATGAACTGCTCGCGAACATCCAACGCACAGGCAAACACATCTTTTATCAATTGAACAAGGCCAGATAATTCATGGGGTTTGCGGATACATGCAGTAGCACCTTTCTGATAAGCATTTTTGGTTTCTGCAGGGCTGATGACTGTGGTGAGAATAATAACGGGTATATGTTGCAAATGGCTGTGCCGGCGAAGCTCTTCTACACATTGAACAGCATTCTTGCACGGCATGTTGTAATCCATAAAAATGACATCAGGCAGAGGAGCAGAGCCTTCGATCAGCGCCTCTAATAGCAATATTCCATTATCATAGATCTGTAGTTCCGCCTCCTCGCCGGATTGACGAAGAGCCATTTGAAAAATGTACTGGTCATCAATATCATCATCAGTTAAAACAATTCTTGAAATTGATGCTTTGGTTTGCATGAAAATAGATTTAGAAGGATTTGGATGATTAAAGGATGGAGATAAATGTACGAATAAACATTTGAAACACGCAAGGGATATGAATTTTACGGGTTTACAAGTTTTTGGGTCTGCGGGTTAAGTTATGGGTTATGGGTTACGGGTTATGAGTTGAGTGATGGGCTATGGAGTGATGGGTGATGAGTTTATGGTAATAGTTTATGGTTTTTGTAATGGATGAGGTGGAAGTATACATTAAGTAATGATACTTATGAGACTGAATATCAAATCTCAAGTATAATATTTTAAATCTTGAATTAACAATTTTGGGATTGCATATAATTAAAAAGCGTAAAGCTGATGGATAAACCTTCGCTTTACGCTCTTAAGGCAAGTGACAAACAAACGTTAGAAGCCCCAATCCTTGTGGGATATCGGGGTGCCGAAATTAGCGGAATTATTATTCCGAACAAAAAATTTTTAACAATTGATTAATCATCACGCTACACTTCAACCGCCTTCGCCTTCTTCCAGCTCTTGATCTTCTCAACAATATGGGTATGCTTCCGCTTTCTTTCGCGCCCTAAAAGGAAACCAAAAGGCTTTAATTCTTCTACATTATCACAAACAATCTTGATAATACCCATAACCGGGATAGCCAGCACCATGCCCGGTATGCCCCAAATTAACTCGCCCAGCACCAGGCCGGCAATGGTAAACAAAGGATTGATATTTACCTCGGCTCCTACTACCAGGGGCTCTAATACATAAGTTTGGAAGAATTGGATGGTGGCATAGGAAATCAAAATGCCAAGAATCATAGCTACGCTTCCACCCTGCGCCAGTACCATCAATATAGTGATGAGATTGCCAGTCAGGTTGCCTACAAACGGCACAATTTCAAGAAGGCCACACAAAACGGCAAAAAATATAGGACTCTTCACCCCTACTATGGAAAATGCTATACTATACAATATCCATAAGCATAGGATCATCATCGCCAGTCCACTTAAATACTTCTGCGCTACACGCCTGCAATTCTCTATGATTGTAGAGGCCTTTCCCTCACTTCTCTGCGGCACCAGCATCAAAACAAATTTCTTTAAAAAGCTCCGGTAATAAAGCAGCAGGAAAAAATAAACAAGGAACAAAATAAAATCAGTCAGGAAGCCGCCCAAGCCGGAAAGAAAGGCGCTAACCGTATGACCGATATTACCGGACGACTGTCCATCTTTGATCAATTGGTCCTGTGTGCTCTTGGATATATGCAGTGAATTGGTAATAAAGCGACGGATCTGTTCAATTCTCTCCATCAGGTTTTGCTGGATCTTCCCTGCATCCTCAGACAAGCCGGATATCTGCCAGTATAACAACCATCCCACACCTGTGATCACTGCCAACAGGATGATGATACATGTCAATATGGCTATGGCCTTATGAAACCCCTTCTCCTCCAACCAGGCACAAACCGGCAAAAAAAGCATAGCCAATAAAGCAGCAAACGTCAAGGGCACAAGAAAAGGCCTGGCATAAACAAGCCCTGCAAACAACAAAAACAGGAATAAAAGTACCTGAATGGTCCGGGTTAAGGAGAAGCCTGACATACGTACAAGATAAGCTATAAAAATCGTTCCCGTTAACTCAAACTATACTTCAATGCTGCTCAAAAAAACTGTAGTTGTAAGAAAAGTTATTTTGTTCTTCGGTATTTGTATCTAGGGTTACGCTTGGTATGGTAAATTGCTGAAACATAAATCTGTTTCCTCTTCTTTTTTACCATGAAAACAACCCTGAAAGGGAAAACCTCAAGGGATGCCTCCCGGTAGGAAGACTTAGTAATTGCATAGTGTTCCGGGTGCTCTGAAATTTGCTTTAACTTTCGTTCTACCATTTGTTCAAAACGATCACCTAAGCCTTCTTGTTTATCCTCGTACCACGAGTACGCATCCAAATATTCTTGTTCAGCTTTTGGGTGAAAGACTAGCTGATAACTCATTTACCCTTTTTGTCTTTTAAGGAATGCCTGGCTTTCTTTTTTACCTCTTCCCAGCTAATCCCCTTTACTTCGCCACTTTCCAGTTCCGATATTCGCTTGTCCATTTCTGCGACAAAGGATTCTTCTTTCCAATAATCGTATTCTGTCCCCTCTTCTGCAAATGTCTTGACCACGGTAAGTACCGCCTCTTTCTGTCTCTCTGTTAACAAAGACAGGTATTGATTAATTTCCTTATCCAAAGGCTTTGCAGCACCCATATAATCGTAGATGTTTGAAACAAATTTACTTTCAATTTGTCAATCAACCCATGAACTTTAATACTTACCCGCCCACCACGTCTCCACCGACGGGAAGGCCAGCTTAAACCAGGAAGTGAATTTATAAGGTTGCTCCCTGATCATCCATTTGATATCGTTCATGCTTTCATAGCAATAATCAGCCACTTCCTTTTCGTTCATATGAACAGGCCCCTCATATTCCCCGGCAAACACATGATCGTACTCATGCTCTACCAGGCCATTCTCCACATCGGCCTTATAAACGAATTCAAATATCTTCTGCAGCGGCGTCACAAAGCCCAACTCCTCCTGCAACCGGCGCCGTGCGGCATCTTCCACCTTCTCTCCCGGGTATGGATGACTGCAACAAGCATTGCTCCACAGGTTACCCCCATGATATTTGATAGCAGACCGCTTCTGCAGCAACATCCTGCCCCTCCTGTCAAACACAAACACACTAAAAGCCCTGTGCAGCAACCCTTCCCTGTGCACCTGCATCTTCTCCATCAAGCCCACCTCCTCATCTTTTTCATTAACCAATATAACATTCTGCTCGTCCATCAGTATATTTCATATTATATTTTAAACTTCCCTCTCCTCCAACTCATAACTCATTACTCATCATTCATCACTTGCAAACCTACACACCCCCTCCACATACGCCCTACTCCCATCCGTTACCCATGAATCCAACAGTGCAGGGTCTTTCATCTGCTGACCACGCAAACGAGGAACTACAATATATCCACACGAAACATCAGGCAGTGCCGACATATCACTCCACAGCTTTTCAATCTGCGCCACAGGATAAATGTCTTCCTGTCCATGTCCCCAGCGGTATTTCACATCCTTGATGGTAACATAAGACGGAATGCGTTGCGCCACACTTCGAACGGCTTTGGCCAGCCTGGCTTCGTCTCCTTTTTGCAGGTCTTCACGCGTAAGCCCAAAAAGTTGCAGCAGGGCATCCACTTGGATCCATGTGGTCATGGAGTTGTAGTAACTCAATTTCAGTTCATCTTCTTCCCTGGGCTGCGCCAAACCTTCCAGCAGGCGTACCTGTCCATTCACACGAGCCAAGCCACCACCTCTGTCTTCAATGCGACGAGCTATCACCTCGAAGGTCAGCATGTTGCCAGATTGGAGGTGAATACCCAAGGCTATCGGGTCTATATCTGCACCCAGTGTATCAATATTATGCAGCATGATGGTTTCTACCTGCGGCTGCTCTGCCAGCAAACGTGCCAGGCTGCCATTACGCAGTAAATTGGAAACCTCGTACCAGTGTCCCAAAGGTGAAAATCGCTGGGCTGCTATATTGTCCACATAATCTGAACCCTCGCCTTTCAACTTTGCCCAGGCGATCATGTTCTGGCGCACAG
>CBKWHA010000109.1:0-16313 GCA_966674115.1 uncultured Chitinophagaceae bacterium | reverse complement strand
AAGGTCAGGTGCCTGGGGTAGTCGTTACTCGTAGTTCTGCAGCTCCTGGGCAAGAAGGTTGGAATTTTCAGATGAGGGGCGCTTCTTCCATCAATGGTACAGATCCACTGGTCATTGTAGATGGTATTCCTTTAGTAAGTTTAAATGCCTTGAACTCTATAAATCCGGCAGATATTGATAATATGTCCTTTTTGAAAGATGCTGCTGCCGCTATCTATGGTGCCCGTGCTGCGGGTGGTGTCGTACTGATCACGACTAAAAAAGCCAAATCCGGTAAAGCCACTATTCAATACAGTGGCTCTGTTTCACAAAAGAGAATGGGCTTAAAACCTTCCTTTTTGCCGGCGGATCAGTATGGTAAATATTTGTATGATGCCATATCCAATGCTTCTGCCGGTGCTCCGGATGAAAACTGGATCTGGACCAAATATGCCAAGGCCTGGATGAACAGGCCAGACAGCGGTTATATTGATAAAGCTACTCCTGAATACAGGGCTGGTGGTGAAACCATTGGTTTTACGGATGTATTTGACTATACATTCTTTGATACCAATCCCATCGATCTTTTATGGGGTAATGGCAGGGCCATATCTAACCAGCATGACCTAAGCCTTTCTGCCCGCACCAACAATATGGGCTACCGTTTATCGCTTGGGTATATGGATGATGGCAGTATGCTCAAATGGGGGGAAAACTCCAATAAACGCTATAATGTTCGTCTTGCCTACGATTATACTTTTTCTCCAAGATTTAAAATGAGTACCAATATCTCTCTGGAGAAAAATGATGTTGTGATTCCAAGCAGGCAAGGTGAAATCAACTTTGGCTCTCAGCCAGGCTTTCCTGTGGCTACCAAAAGTGGCAAACCTTATGCCTGGGGGACTCAACCTGCCCGTAACTGGCTGCTGGAACTGGGTGGTGAAAACAAAAGCTATAACAACAGGATTTTTACCAATACAAAATTAGAGTTCAATCTTGCTAAGGACTTGAACTTTATAGCACAGGCTGGTTACAACTGGGCGGCTACTGACAACCAAGTCCAATATAAATATATCCCGGAGATATACAATTATGCTGAGACCTATCAGTATCAGGGTAACCCCAGACAAGACCAATCCTGGTATGAGCGGGGGCTGATTAAGGATGCTTACTTTAATACCAATGCTTACCTGGAGTACAAAAAAACAGTAAAAGACGACCATGATTTTACTATCGTAGCGGGAGGAAACTATGAGCGGGATGAGTTTAACTCTTTTGTTACAAGATCAAACTATCTGGCCAACAACGATGTGCCAGTATTGGGGCAAAGTTTGCTGGATGCGATTACGCGCTCAACTAATGGTGAAACACGCAACCATTGGGCAATTGCTTCTGCCTTTGGCCGCTTTAACTATGATTATAAAGACAAATATTTGTTTGAAGCTAATGCTCGTTATGATGGTTCCTCCAAATTTGACGCTGACAATAGGTGGAAATTCTATTCCGGACTATCTGCAGGATGGCGCATCTCTCAGGAAAAATTCATGAAAGCAGTTGATTTTATCAATGAATTAAAGCTTCGTGGTTCTATAGGTACTGTGGGGAATCAGGGCGGCATTGGTCTATATGATTATATACAGTTGATCAACCTTGGGGCCGGTGGTCCTATTTTAGGAGGTTATTCTTCCCGTACAGTTACAGCAGGACCTGATGGTACTTTGGTTAGCCTCGACAGAACCTGGGAGTCCATCCAAAGCAAAAATCTTGGGCTTGATTTTTCGGTATTGAAAAGCCGTTTATTTGGAAGTTTTGAATATTTCTGGAAAGAGAACAAGGATATGCTGTTGCCACAAACCTATCCTGCCGTATTGGGTGCCAGTGCTCCCACAGCTAACATCGGCCACCTGAAGGTGTGGGGATGGGAAATGGCCTTAGGCTGGAAAGACAGAGTGGGTAATGTTTCTTACTATATTAATGGAACGCTCACCGATAATAACAACAAACTGGTGAACTATGGCGGCAGAAATGTGGTGACTGCAGGACTACAAACCATTGAGGGTTATCCTTTGGGCGCTTATTTTGGTTATGTATACGACGGCCGTATTCAAACTGACAAACAAGCGGAAGACTACGCAAAATTGCGACCGAACAGCAGTATCGCCAATATGCCTAGCGCTACACAAATGATCAAAGGTATCAACATGTTCAGGGATGTGAATGGAGATGGTAAACTTACTAATGCAGGTGCTAATCAGTATTTACTTGGGTTAAAAGATGCGAATGGCAACCCAATCGCAGATGGCGATGTGGTTTACCTGGGTAGAAGTGATGCCCGTTATGTGTTTGGTTTGAATATGGGTGCTGAATGGAAAGGCTTTGATTTTTCTGCCATCTTCCAAGGCGTAGGAAAAAGAAACATCTTTAGACGCTCTGACTGGAGTATACCTTTTGGCACCATCTGGCAAGGACATGCCAACTGGTGGGTAGGAAAAACTTGGACACCGGAAAATCCGGATGCTCCACTGCCAATACTGACAACAGCTACCAATAAAGGATTTGGCGGCTATGGCGCGTATAACTATCAGATCTCAGACTGGTCTATGCAAGATGGTGCTTATGTGCGCCTGAAAAATCTTGTTGTAGGTTATACGCTACCACAGGCAATTTCTCAAAAAGCAAAAATTGAAAGGATGCGGGTTTATTTTTCCGGTAATGACCTTTGGGAGCTGACCAAAATAGAGGATGGCTGGGATCCTGAACAAACTGCTGGAGTAAGTGGCGGCGCTCAACGCTATCCTTTCTTCCGCTTATATACCTTTGGTGTAAATGTTACCTTTTAACCCACGCAATATTGTAAAAAGGTGAATCGTACGTGACAAAGTTTTCATTACAGTTATGAGAAGAAAAGTTTTGTCATGTGCGATCCAACAGACCTTCATAAATAAAATATTTTCTGATGAAAAAGCAACTAATAAACTATTTCACAATACTAATAGCAGGAACAGTGCTTGCTACTGTGCCCTTTGGCTGTAATAAGGCCTTGGATTTAGAACCCCAGGACAGGGTTTCTGATGCTACTTTTTGGAAGCAAGCCACTGAATTTAAGCTGGCGGCTAATGACTTTTATAACTATTTGCGGTCCTTTTCAAATGGCAATGGAGATGGACATGGAGGAACCGATTTAGGCGCTGACAGAGGAGCATTAGCAAGGGGTACAAATACTGTCGTGTCCAATGACAATAACTACAATGATGCTTATAAATGGATCCGCAATATCAACTACTTGCTGGCAAAAGCAAAAAGCTATCCTAAGCCGGAAGAGATCAAAACATATGTGGCAGAGGCAAAGTTCTTCAGGGCTTATGTGTATTTCGATAAACTGCTGACTTCTTATGGTGGCGTTGTCCTGGTAAAGGATGTATTATCGCCAGAATCTGCCGAATTATCAGCCAAACGAAACACTCGTGAGGAAACTATTGATTTTATCATTCAGGACCTGGAAAATGCCATCAATGATCTGCCAGTTGAAAGTGCGATAGCAGCAGGTGACAAGGGTAGAGTAAGCAAGGAAGCTGCACAGGCGTTTTTGGGCCGAGTGGCTTTGTATGAAGGTACCTGGCAAAAGTTTCATCCTGGTGGCAATGCCGCCCGTGCTAATGCATTATTAGATAAGTCCATAAACAACAGTAGTGCTGTCATTGCAGCTGCTGAAGCCGGTACTTTTTCATTATTCAAACCTGCGGCGTTAGGGGATTCAGCGTTGAAGTATCTGTTTATTCTGGAAAACCAGAAGTCCAATCCTGCCAATGTTACCAAGTCTGCCAATAAAGAATATATCCTGGCGGTTCGCTACGAATCAAACAATCTGCTCAAAACAATACCCAATCAAATTTCCTTTGGTGCATTGGGTGCAGACATGAGCCGTAAAATGGCAGATATGTATCTGGCCAGTGATGGTTTGCCCATTAATAAGACAACGACAGGTTTCAGCCGTGCCACCCTAACTTCTGAATTTCAGAACCGGGATAACCGCATGCGCTATTTTATGTGTGTACCCTATTACCGCTATTGGCAAAATGCTGTCAACTGGCATATCAACTGGGACTGGAGCCCTGCGGATTTGGCCAATGCGCGCCTCCCGCATGACAGTTGGGCAAACGGTACCACCGGATATGAAAACCAGCAATGGGCCGCGGAAAGGCAAGTACCCAATCACCAGGAAGGTTATGATTATCCCACTATTCGTCTGGCGGAAGTGTATCTGAACTACGCAGAAGCAGTATATGAGCGCACTGGAAGCATCACTGATGCCGATCTGGATAAATCATTAAACCTGGTGCGCAAAAGAGTGAATGCCAATATGCCCGCCTTAAGCAACGCTTTTGTTTCGGCCAATGGACTGGATATGCGCGAAGAAATACGCCGCGAAAGAGCCGTGGAATTGCAGGGAGAGGGATTCCGTATGGATGATCTGAAACGCTGGTACATTGCCCATATTGAACTCAACAAACCTGTATTAGGCGTTAAATGGACGGGGACTGATTATGAAACAGTCTATTCCTTTACTGGTTCTGGCAATCCTCCTGCAGGATTGAGGAAAAAACCAAACATTACTTTGGATGCTGACGGTACTGTGGTTATGGATCCTGTAAGTGAAAGGAAATTCAGTGAGAAGAATTATCTGATTCCCATTCCTTTGAACCAAATTCAGTTGAATCCCAATCTGGAACAAAACCCAGGCTGGCAATAAGAATTTTTCTTTAACTAACATACAATTACGGGCGGCAATAATCTTCACCGCTGCTTTGATAAAACAGTTGTAAAGATCTGCCGCCCGTAATTTTTAAATTCTTTATTCAAAAAGATAAATAGATTTACTTTTTATAAAAAAGTATCAATTATTCTAACATCCTGTTCGTACAACTGTTATTTTACATGGAAGCCTCTACATTAAAAGTGAAACTGATTTGCGCAATTTTGTTTTTTTCTTTTGCATGTATTAAACATGCACAAAATAGTCAGAAGAGTGCGTCCATCTTATCTACCCACCCACGCCTATTAACCAACAACACAGAAAAAGAAACCGTAAAGAAATTGATCCAGTCGGAAGATTGGGCACATAAAGCTTACAATGAGATTAAGCAAACCATAGATCCTTATGTGGATCGCCATCATGGTATATACTAAGATTTAATTTTAAACAATAGGGATGATAAAAAAGATATCAATTGTTGCTTCTGTTGCTTTTGCGGCAGTTATCGGCGGATGTGCTGCAACTCTATCACTCAACGAGGATAAAAACCTGGATTATACTGTGCAACAGGCATCAAAGACAGTATCGATGCTGGATGATTATAACAATATTCCACGCAGTATCGCCAATAGCAAAGTTGAGTGGCGCTTTGTAAACTACCGGGATTGGACCAGTGGTTTCTGGCCAGGTATTCTGTGGTATGTTTATGAATATACAAAGAGTGATCAATGGAAAACAAAAGCAGACAGTGCATCCAGAGCTTTATATCCGTTAGTTGATTCGTCTGCTATTGACCATGACCTTGGCTTTCAGGTGTATTGCAGTATTGGCAATGGTTACAGGTTAACCCAAAATCCTGAGTATAAAACCATCCTGCTGCGTGCTGCTGATACTTTATCTAAGTTATACAATCCAAAAGTTGGTACTATACTATCCTGGCCCAGGGAAGTACCGGGCGTTGACTGGCCCTTGCGGCATAATACGATCATGGATAATATGATCAACCTGGAATTGTTGTTTTGGGCTTCAAAGAATGGAGGCAGTAAAAGCTTGTATGATATGGCAGTAAAGCATGCCGAAACTACAATGAATAATCACTTCCGTCCTGACTTTACTTCTTATCATGTAGTAGTGTATGATACTGCGACAGGAAAGAAAGTAAAAGGTATTACCCACCAGGGATTCTCAGATTCCAGTATGTGGGCAAGGGGACAGTCATGGGCTATTTATGGCTATACCATGGTATACCGTGAAACCAAGGATCCTCGTTTCCTTGATTTTGCACAGAAAGTAACAGATGTGTATTTAAGCAAACTGCCCGAGGATCTAATTCCTTACTGGGACTTTAATGCACCGGACATTCCATCTGCACCCAGGGATGCCTCGGCTGCATGCGTGGTGGCTTCCGCGCTGCTGGAACTGTCTACTTTTGTTCCCGATCAAGAAAAGGCAAAAAGCTATCGTGAAAAGGCAGAACAAATGTTGGCAACACTTTCTACTGATAAATACCAAAGTGGACAGGTTAATAGTGCTTTCCTGCTGCATTCCACCGGGCATAAGCCTAATGGAGGAGAAATTGATGCATCCATCATTTATGCGGATTATTACTATATCGAAGCTTTGTTGAGGGCAAAGAAGTTGAGGGAAGGAAAGAGCCTTTATGAGAATTTGTGATAAGGGAAATCTATTTGATCTTTGCCGCCTCACAAAATTCAAAACCTTCATTTTTAACAACAATTATCTATCATGAGTATTCTCAATCAATTTGAGCTAAAAGGAAAAACAGCATTGGTTACTGGTTGTGATACCGGGCTGGGACAAGCGATGGCCATTGCCCTTGCAGAAGCAGGTGCCGATATCGTAGGTGTTTCCAATGTGGAAGCCGTAAAAGGTGGAGATACGGAAAGAGCGGTAACTGCCCTGGGTAGAAAATACACTGCTTATGTAGTGGATATTTCCAACAGAGAGGGATTATATGCCTTCATCGGTGACGTTAAAGCAAACCACACCATTGATATTTTGATCAACAATGCCGGCATGATCCTGCGCAAACCAGTTGCCGAGCATCCGGATGATTGGTGGGATAAAGTGATCTCTGTAAATCTGGATGCCCAATTCCTGTTAACCAGGGAGTTTGGTAAGGAAATGATCGAAAGAGGAGCTGGAAAAATTGTATTCACCTGTTCTTTACTTTCTTTCCAGGGCGGTATCAATGTTCCGGGGTATACAGCTTCTAAATCTGCTGTGGCTGGACTGGTAAAAGCTTTTGCCAACGAATGGGCTTCTAAAGGCGTTAACGTAAATGGTATTGCACCAGGTTATATTGCTACTAACAATACACAAGCGTTACGTGAAGACTCTGTACGTTCCAAAGCCATTTTGGATCGTATACCTGCAGGACGCTGGGGCTTGCCTGAGGATTTCAAAGGACCTGTTGTATTCCTTTGCTCAGAAGCTGCTGCTTATATGAATGGTCACATTATGCTGGTAGACGGAGGCTGGATGGCCAGATAAGAAGTGCAACGAACTTGACTGCAACTATAGCCTCATAAACCTCAAAAAAATGATCCCGACTCCCAGGCAAAAGCAAATTGTGAAGTGCTCCTTGAACTTTATAGTGTTACTGATGTTTTCCTGCAGTACAGTACTTGCACAATACAAAAGTTCTGGCAAAACAAAGGCACACCCGTATTTATTTTATACGCCGGAACGTATACTGCATTTAAAAGAGAGAATGAAGAAGGATACGATGATGGCAAGGGTTTGGGAAGAGATGAAAGCTAGTGCAGATAAGGCTGTAGGTGCAGGCAATGGCAACCTGGAAGAACTGTCATTTGTCTATGGAATGACAGGCGATGGAAAGTATGCTGAGATCGTAAAAAAAGGGCTGTTACAGTTGATCAGCCGAAAAGCATGGGATGGCCTGGATGACCGAACGCCCAAGTGGAATTCCGCTTTGGGTACAGCTAAAAACAATTTTACAGCAGCAACTGCCTATGATGCCATATACAACTACCTATCTAAAGATGAACGCAAGCAAATAGCGGATGGTATTGTAAAGCTAGGCATAGAACCTTCATTGAGTGATTGGATCTCTACGGATAAAAGATTACACTCACTCAATTCCATGGGACACAACTGGTGGAGCGCTATTGTTTTTGAGGCCGGGATTGCCTCACTTGCAGTAATGAACGAAATTCCACAAGCCAGGAATTGGGCAGAAGAGGTGATGCGCGCAAGCAAAGAATGGTTTACTTTTTCCGGCAGCTTACTGGAAAACAAACCTTCCAACTTTGACCCTGCCGGAGGCTTTTATGAAAGTGTAAGCTATGCCAATTTTGGCGTTTCTGAATATTTGCTGTTCCGCCTGGCATGGACCAATACTTTCTCACCTGTTCAAATGCCTTATGACCACCTGCTGGAAAAAACTATGGACTGGTTTATCAATGCCTCTTATCCCAACAGCGGACAATTGCAATCTGTGAACTTTGGTGATACGAACCCTTTTGCTAATGGCGACAGACCAGTCAAAATCATGATGGCCCTGGGCTATGATAAAGATCGTTACCGCTGGTATCTGCAAGAAACCAGGAAGGGTCGTGTTCATGAAGATATGAGTATCCAAACACCACTGGGTCTCTTATACCAGCCTGATAAGGTAGCAAGCACAAAAGTGCCTGATCTGCCCACATCTTCTATGTACCAGGGTATGGGTTGGGCAACACTTCGTTCCTCCTGGAATCACAATGCTACCATGTTAGGTGTAAAATCGGGTTACACCTGGAACCATGCCCATGCCGATGCGGGCTCCTTTATCCTGTACCATAACGGGAAAAATCTGCTGGCAGATGGTGGCAATGTCAACTATGGCAATCCTCTGTACAGTAGCTATTCGGTGCGCAGTGAGGCACACAATGTGGTACTCTTTAACGGCAAGGCGCAAAATCCGCATGATCAGTACCATGCCGTAAAAAACGTAGGACACTTATACCACCTGATGGATGCCGGAAGTTTTAAGTACCTGCTGGCCGATGCGACAGGGCCTACTGCTCAATACTTTTTGCGCAACTACCGCAACTTTGTTTGGGTGGGCAACGTGGTCCTTGTCATTGATGATGTGAAGGCTTTTGAGCCGGGTAAGTTTGAATGGTTGCTGCATTTCAATAAAGACGCTAAAAAGAAGGGTATAGACCTGGAAATTACCAATGATTCGGCTTCTGTGCTGGTGCGGCCACTGTTCCCAGAGACCCTCCCCAATGGCTATCCCCATGATTTTCCCGAGAAGATGCGGCTGGAAGAAAGAACAGGAGTTAAGGATCATGACCCGAAAACACAAGTCACCTATTATTCCATATCTCCTGCTGAGGAGTACAAGCAAACTAAATTTATTAATGCCATTATCTTATTGGACGAGCAAAACAAAAACATAGAGGGGCCTGCCCTTTCTGCTATGGCAAGTGCTAAGGAGTTAAGAACAAACCTGCCCAAGATTGAAAGGCTGGAGGGGACAAACTGGATTGGAGTCCGCATTACGCAGGATGGTAAAATAACAGAGGTTTACATGAACCTGCAAGCTGATGGCAGACTGATGCACCGCAATAGTCATAATGTAATTAACGGCTGGGAGACTGATGCCTATATCATGGCCGTTACATATCCGGAAAAAGCGGACGCCAGCAATCCTGAAAACGTAGCTGAATACTTCGTCAGCAACGGCAGCTATGTAAGAAAGGGGGACAAAGTAGTACTGCATTCTCTGTCAAAAGTGTTCATGCATGCCACAATGGGTAAGCATGCAGCAGTACTGCTGCAGGGACAACCTGTGATCTATGCCAGGCTGGGCATGAAGGATAAGCCAGCAGAAGTTGTATTGAATCATAAAAAAATAAAAACCAATTATAACGAGAAAGAAAAACTACTGGTGTTGGAAGTTGACGAGAAAATGGCAGTTGATGATGTAGCATCCAAACAATGAAAAACGATCAGGTTTAATCAATCCACTAATTAATCATTCAATGAAGACTCATTTGAAATCTTTTTTCCTGTTTTTATTTATAGCATTTGCTGTGCGTATAGCTGCGCAGCAAATAGTTCCCGGTTCACAGACATCAATCCAGTCTCCTGATAAAAATCTTACCGTATCGTTTTACCAGAAAACAGATGCAGCAGGGAAGCGTACTTTATATTATTCGGTAACATATAAAACTAAACCGGTCATTGCTGAATCTGCTATTGACCTTCATCTTGATAATCGTCTTTCGGAAAGTGCCATGGCATTGAAGGTAGATACGCATGGCCGATGGATGGAAAACCTGGCTGTTAAAAAGATCTCTAATACTTCAAAGGATACCACCTGGAAACCTGTGGCAGGTGAACGCGACCAGGTACATGATCATTTTAATGCAGCCACCATTGAACTAGTAAAGGATGACAATCCTATATATCCAGTTCATGTTCAAATTAGGGCTTACAACGAAGGGGTTGCTTTACGTTTCTTCTTTCCTGAAAACGAAAAAGGAACTTACTATCGTGTAGTATCTGAGAACACGGAGTTTACGCTCCCTGAAGGAACAATGGCCTGGCACCACTCATGGGCACAAGCTCCTTATCAATTGCTGCCTTTGAACAATTGGCCCAATGAAAGTGAAAGGCCTTTGACACTTCAATTGCCCAATGGATTATATGCCTGCCTGGCTGAAGCGCAAATGGTGGATTACAGCCGCACTAAATTCAAATTAAGCAAAGAAAAACCCAATACAATTGTTACTGACATGCATGATCCGGCAGACCTCATCTCTCCGTTTGCTACGCCCTGGCGGGTGATCATGGTAGCTGAAAGGCCAGGTGCACTGATTGAAAACAATTATGTTTTACTGAACCTGAATGAACCGAATAAGATCAAAGATGCAAGCTGGATCAAGCCCGGAAAGATCATGCGGGTAATGACGCAGACCACTGATGATGCCCTTGCCAATATTGATTTTGCCGTAGATCTTGGCCTTCAGTATATATTGTTTGACTGGAAATGGTATGGCCATGCTTTTAGTTTTAGCGCGGATGCTACTAAAGTGGCCATTCCTGACTTTGATCTACCCCGCATCATTCAATATGGAAAGGAAAAAGGCATTGGAGTTTGGTTGTATGTAAATCAACAGGCACTGCTCACGCAAATGGATTCACTCTTTGCCACTTACAAAAAATGGGGTGTTGCAGGGGTTAAATTCGGCTTTGTACAAGTAGGTTCCCATCGTTGGACTACCTGGGTAGAGGAAGCCATCAAAAAAGCTGCGGAAAACAATATAATGGTGAATATCCACGATGATTGGAGACCAACCGGTGAACAGCGCACCTGGCCTAATTTAATGACGGCTGAAGGTATTCGTGGTAATGAGGAAATGCCTGATGCTACCCATAATACGGTGCTCCCCTTTACCCGCTATATAGCAGGTACAGCAGACTACACCATTTGTTATTTTGATAAAAGGATCAAAACCACCCATGCACATCAACTGGCAATGGCTGCCGTTTATTTCAGCCCGTTGCAAACCATGTTTTGGTACGACAAGCCTTCAGCTTATGAAGGCGAGCCTGAGTTGGAATTTTGGAAGCAGATACCAACCGTTTGGGATGAAACAAAAGTCTTGCAGGGAGAACCGGGACAATTCATTACAACTACAAGACGAAAAGGAGAGGAGTGGTTTGTTGGGACGTTAACCAATAATGAAAGCAGGACTGTAAAAGTTCCGTTCAGCTTTTTGCCTGCAGGTAAGAAATATATAGCTACTATTTACTCTGATGATCCAAAGGTTGCCACCAAAACAAAGGTCAAAGTCGAAAAGAAAAAAGTGGATAGTAAGACCGTAATGACGGTAAATTTAATGGCATCAGGAGGACAGGCAATTTGGCTGAGACCGGGGGTGAAATAGGCAATAAACGAAATATGCAATAGGCAATTGGCAAATTCAACATTTCCCAAATTGATAAATAACTAACATGTGCATAATAAAATATTGTTTGTTCCATGATTTGTAGTTGCCTAAAAAGACTGCTTTCCATCATTACTTGTTTTTTGTTTTTGTACGGCTCTTCTTCTGCTCAGAAATTGGCAGCAAAGAAGCCGTTATCTTTTACAGCTTATGACTTTTCACTTGTTGAAAAGAAAATTAAAGGATGGGTAGACAGTGGATATTACAATGGGGCCTCTTTAATTGTTGTAAACGAAAACAAAACCATATATGAACACTATTTTGGTACCTACGATACCAATACGGTTGCCTATATAGCCTCTGCCGGGAAATGGTTGGCTGCTGCTACTATTGCAGCAGTGGTGGATGAAAGAAAGCTTAATTGGGATGATAAAGTAAAAAAATGGTTGCCACAATTTACCGACATAAAGGGGGACGCTACTTTGCGGCAGCTCTTTTCACACACAGCCGGTTACCCGGATTACCAACCCCAGGGTGCTCATACCGATAATTACCAGACATTGATAGAATCGGTGGACCACATTGTACATCTTCCTGCTGATACAATGCCTGGTACCAAATTCAAATATGGCGGACTTGCCATGCAGGTGGCAGGACGGATGGCAGAACTGGCCACCGGTAAAGACTGGGAAACACTTTTTCAAGAAAAGATCGCCAGGCCACTAGGCATGAAGCTTACACATTTCACACCTGTGGATACGATCCAGGGAGGCCATGCACCTATGTTGGGGGGTGGTGCCAGGGCAAGTCTGAGGGATTATGCCAATTTTTTAAGCATGATCAGCAATAACGGCGTATTTCAAGGGAAACGGGTTCTGTCTATTCAAGCAATCAAAGAAATGCAGGCAGATCAGGTAGGTAATGCGTTGGTATTGCCAAGTGAGTTTGTGGAGTATGCAAGAGCAACAAATCGTAAAGACATTTACGGATTGGGAGCATGGCGGGAAGAAGTAAATGAGAAAGGAGAAGCCGTGTTGATCTCTTCTCCGAGCTGGGCGGGCGCTTATCCCTGGATTGATAAAACAACGGGTACCTACGGATTCTTTTTGACCAGGATATCCAACTTCAAACCGGGTTTCAGTTCATTTTACGCCAGTCCCGTTTTACCGCTACTGGTAAGAGATGTATTGAATAAATCCCAATTGCCATCTACAGTAAAGAGGGGTTATGTGGATGTTGGTGATGCAAAATTGTATTATGAAGAAACAGGAAAAGGGGAGCCTCTGATTTTTATTCACGGCCACTCTTTCGACCTTACAGAATGGGAACCACAATTCTATGCATTTGCAAAGAAATACCGTGTAATCCGTTATGATGTGCGCGGATATGGCCGTTCTTCTATGCCGGTTGAGTTTGGTACATCGATGCATGCAGATGATCTGGTAAAACTCATGGATGCCCTGAAAATATCAAAAGCAAATTTGGTAGGGTTGTCGATGGGAGGATTCATTGCCACGGACTTCCTTGCACTGCACCAGGATAGGTTATTATCGGCAACACTGGCCTCTGGCGATGTGTGGGGTGGTTCTCCGGGTCCATCAGTGCCATGGACTGAAGAAACCGTTGCCAAACGGCGTATTGAAATTGAGGCTTACAAGAAAAAGGGTGTATTTCAAAACAAGCTGGAATGGTTTAATGCATTAACTGTACGCAATGGCAAGTCTATAGAGCATATTCGCCGCCCAATCTGGGACATGGTCTATAAATGGGATGCCTGGCAGCCGCTGCATGTTGAGCCCCGCTTTTTGCTCGGAACTTCTGTAGTGGAGAAATTAAGGGCTCAAAAGATTACAGTACCGGTACTAGTGCTCACAGGAGATGTAGATGCTGCACACAGGAGTAAAATACTTGACCTGGTTCCTACAGCCAGGCAGGCATTAGTCAAAAATGCCGGGCATGTCAGCAACCTGGAAAACCCGGAAGACTTTATCCAAAAACTTTTCTCATTCTTATCTTCTATCAAAGACAAATGATGCTCACAATACGAAAGACGAAGTCATTTTTATTTCATCTCATCTTGCTTTTATTAATCCTGGTAAACAAAAGTGTAGCCCAAACAAATAAGAAGCCTGTGACAGCTGCCAGTGAGTGGCAGTGGTCTGTTGTTGTAAAAAGTGTAGTATCCAGTGAAACCAATGATCATCCAAGAGCATTTCTCTGGATACCACCCAATTGCAAACAGGTTCGTGGTGTTGTGGTGGGGCAGCACAATATGACTGAAGAAGGCGTATTGGAGCATACGCAGTTTAGAAAAACCATGACAGAACTTGGCTTTGCAGAGGTGTGGGTATCTCCGGGATTCAATTTTGTATTTGATTTTAATAACGGGGCAGGTGATCAGTTCAATGACATGATGAAGGCATTGGCTCAAGAATCAGGCTATACAGAACTGGAATTTGCCCCGGCAGTGCCCATTGGTCATTCTGCTGCAGCCAGTTATCCCTGGAATTTTGCCGCATGGGATCCTGGTCGCACACTGGCCATTATATCTATTCATGGTGATGCGCCCCTTACAAACCTTACAGGCAGTGGCCGCCCTAATCCCGACTGGGGCAGCCGTAATATTGATGGCATACCCGGTTTAATGGTGATGGGTGAATATGAATGGTGGGAGGACAGGCTGTTACCTGCCATTAACTTCTGTACGAAATATCCAAAATCTGCAGTTTCCCTTTTAGCAGATGCAGGACATGGGCATTTTGACCACTCAGATGCATTGGTTTCCTATTTGTCTCTGTTTATTCAAAAAGCTGCGAAATATCGCTTGCCTTCTAAAGCGCCATTGGATCAGCCGGTTACATTGAAACCTGTAGACCATGAAAAAGGATGGCTGGTTGACAGGTGGCGAAAAGACGAGCCTCTCAAGGCTAAAGCTGCATCATTTAATAATTACAAGGGTGAGAAAAAACAGGCTTTCTGGTATTTTGATAAAGAAATAGCAAGAGCAACAGAAAAGTATTATGATGCCGCACGCGGTAAGCAACTGCAATATCTTGGATTTGAACAGGAAGGAAAGCCTGTTCTTCCTAGTGGTGGTCATGCCCAATACCGATTAAAGTTTATTCCGATGGAGGATGGTATTAATTTTCAGATTAAACCAATTTTTAGTGATTCTATTTATGTGAACATGAAAAAGCCTGCGGCTTGCACGACAGGGCATGCTAAAGGATATCCTGTTATTTCAAAGATCTGTGGCCCTGTGGTGCAAACAGGTGCCCATACTTTCAGACTCCAGTTTTACCGAATGGGTATGAACAATTCTAAACGCTCCAACGATATCTGGTTACTGGCAACCCATCCGGGTGACAGAAAATATAAAAGTGCGGTACAACAGGCAAATATCAGGTTCCCGCTACAAAATACCGAAGGTATTGAGCAACAGATTTCATTTCAAACTATCGGTAATCAAAAAGAAGGTATACAAACGTTGCACCTCTCTGCCACTTCAACTTCAGGAATGCCGGTGAATTATTATGTACAAGAAGGTCCGGCAGTAATTGAAGGTGGCTCACTAAAGTTTACTAAAATTCCACCCCGTTCTAAGTTTCCTGTAAAGGTAACTATTGTAGCCTGGCAATATGGGCGTTCGGTTGAACCAAAAGTGAAAAGCGCACAGCCGGTTGCACAAAGTTTTTATATCACGAAAAATTAGGGGTATTTATCAAAATTGACAATTTTACCCCTCATTTAGACATTTCTGCCCTCGGATCAACCTATTAATTCCCTCTAATTTTGATTTCTTCCGCACCCATTTATTATTTAAGGGTTATGAAGAAAGTAGTGAGCAATAACTTAAACTTAATCCGATCATACTGTTTCATATAGCAATCGCCGGAAGGGGTTTCTACCTCTTCCTTTCTTCATCAGAAGAAAAGATATAAAATTTTCTAACCATATAGATCAACGCCTTTAAGAGACTTAAAACTAAACGTTTTACATATGAAGCTCCATATCCATCAAAGAAGTAATGTACTGCTTATAGATGATGATGAGGATGACTGCCTGTTATTGAACCTGGCTTTGGCAAAACTGTCTGATCAGATGTCGCTGATCTGTTTGTCCAATGCTGACAGAGTTTGGGAAGTTTTGGAGGATTGTAAACCATGTCTGATCGTTATTGATCTTCATCTGCCGAAAAAAAATGGGATTGAAATCCTGAGCTTGATTAAAGAACATCCTAATTATAAAAACATACCTGTTATTATCTGGAGCACTTCCAGCATGGTTGAAAATGTAATGGCTGCCTATAGTACAGGGGCTCAGCTCTATTTGGAAAAGCCATTTGATTATAAAGTTTTGGTGACTGAGTTACAAAAGAAAATATTGTTACCAAACAGAATAGAACTCTGTGATGGTTACTATTGTTAAGTTAACATAAGCGATCTTCTGGTAGGCAATGGACGGCTGGCTGCTGTGATATCTGGCAACATAGAAGAGTAGTTACCTCAATTCAATTGATATTTATAAAAAATGAAAAAGCTTATCACTCTAATTTTTGTTTTTGGTCACTTTTTACAAGAAGCAACTGCCCAGGAGCTCATTACATACCCTGCCCCCCAGGGGGTTATTTATACCCAGCACAATGATGATTATAC
>CBKWHA010000108.1:0-16324 GCA_966674115.1 uncultured Chitinophagaceae bacterium | reverse complement strand
TGGTAACCTTGTTGTCTGCCGAGGTTGATGGCCCCTTTTCCAACAAAATAACCACCTACAACAAACATCAGCAAAGCAAACAGGGCTATATATGCTTTGTTACGGTAGAAAGGAACAGGTTCCGGACGCAGAATACCTTCTTTATCATCAGAAAGCTTTTTCAGGCTGCTGTTTACCTGCATTAATATTAAGGCAATAAGGGCCAGAATAATAGAGATAATCCCAAAGATGATCGCATTCCTTCCCGAAGTCTCCTCTTCAGCCGCTTGACCTGCAGCAACAGCATCACCACCTGTCGGCTGAGCCGGAGGCGTCATGACATAATCAACAATAGCGTCTATATCCTTTTCAGACAACTGCGGAAAGCCAGGCATGATAGAACCAAACTTCGCCTGCAATCCCTTTGTATATGGATCATTCGCCATAAAGGCGGCCGGATTGTGTATCCAGGCATATAAATTTTTGCGGTCGCCCCAAGGCCCCCTTTCTGTAACACCTGCCAGAGCTGGACCCGTTAAATCCTTTGTAAGCGAGTGACAAGTCTGACAGTTGGCAGCAAACAACTGCTTACCGTCCTGAGCTAATAATGCCGTAAATGAAAGAAGAAAAATAATCCCGGTCAGCGCAATCTTCTTAGCATTGGGTTTCAAAAAAATCATAATGCTTCGCTAAAAATGTGGAAAAATTCCTAAATCGGGTGCAAAAATATGACAGGAATTTTACAAAACGCCTCGACTATTAAAATTTTTTTAACCCAAGCTGGGCTTGAGTTTCAGCCAATTTTTTGTCACCTTTATGGCTACGCTCTCGTTCGTTTGTCATAATTTGGTCAGATGAAAATCATGTATAAAAATTAATCTAATCAGCTTTGATGATACATGAATTTGTAATCTTTCTACATTTATCCCCGCATGAAAAAAATCGCAATTTTTGCTTCCGGAGCAGGAAGCAATGCTCAGAAAATTATTGAGTACTTCCACAAATCAAACAATACCGCTGCTGCCGAAGTCGCACTGATCGTTTCCAACAAGCCGACTGCCGGCGTATTATGGATTGCCGAAAAAGAAAACATCCCTACCCTAATAATAGATAAAGAACGCTTCTTCAGGGGAGATGCCTACGTACAGGAACTCCGGGAAAGAAAAATAGACTTCATTGTGCTGGCTGGTTTCTTATGGAAGATCCCCCAGGCGCTGATCGACGCTTACCGCAACCGGATCATCAATATTCACCCCGCCCTCTTGCCTAAATATGGCGGCAAAGGCATGTACGGCAATTTCGTACACGAAGCCGTTATCAACGCCAAAGAATTCGAAAGCGGCATTACCATTCATTATGTGGACGAACACTATGATAATGGCGACATCATTTTCCAGGCCCAGTGTCCCGTGCATCCTTTCGATACGCCCGAAATGCTGGCAGAAAGAATTCATACCCTGGAACACAAGCATTATCCGGTTGTTATTGAAGAACTGGTCAGTAACCTTTCGTAAACAAGTAAACCATATAATAATATGATGAGAAGACTACTCACGGGTTCCATCCTTGCCCTTTCCCTGTCCCTGAATGCACAGACCGCAGCAAAAGAATGGCAGTTGCCAACAGCAAACCCTGCCTCTGCCGGATTTTCTGTAGAACGCCTGTCGCAAATAGACAGGGTGTTGCAGGAATACGTCAACAACCAATGGATTTCCGGCGCTACGGCCCTGGTTGTGAAAGACGGTAAGATCATTTACCATAAAAGCATTGGCTATAACGATCTGCAAGCAAAAACGCCTTTGGCTAAAGACGCCATCTATCGCATTGCTTCTCAAACAAAGGCCATCACGTCTGTAGGTGTGATGATGTTGTATGAACAAGGCAAACTATTGCTGGATGATCCTGTATCTAAATATATCCCTGAATTTAAAAACCCTAAGGTGCTGGACCAGTACAACGAAAAGGACACCACCTACACCACCATTCCGGCCAAAAAAGAGATCTCCATCCGCGAGCTGTTGGCACATACTTCCGGCATTGGCTATGCACAGATCGGCAATGCCAAAATGAATGCGATCTATGGCAAAGCCGGCGTAGTCGGCGGCATCGGGGTACATGACACCATGGTATTGGCCAATAAAATAAAGATACTCGGAAGCCTGCCTTTGTTTCACCAGCCCGGCGAACAATGGACCTACGGTCTCAATACAGACGTTTTAGGTTATTTGATCGAAGTGGTAAGCGGCATGAGCCTCGACCAGTTTTTCCGCACCCGCATTTTTGAACCCTTGGGCATGAAGGACACCTATTTCTATTTACCTGCAGCAAAGAGAGCACGCCTGGTCACTTTATATACAGAGAACAAAGAAAAGAAACTGGAAAAAGCACCTGCTATCTACCAGCTAAATGGCAATATGTACACAGATTATCCTGCCCATAACGGTGCTTACTTTTCAGGTGGCGCCGGACTTTCATCCACAGCTTATGACTATGCCCTCTTTATGCAGATGCTGCTGAATGGCGGTACCTTAAATGGAAAACGCATCCTCAGCAAAGCCTCCATCCGCATGATGACCTCCAACCAGTTAGGACAAGTACCATTCCGCTCCGGAAACAACTTCGGGTTAGGCTTTGAAATAGTCACCGAATCCAACAGCGGCAAAACACCGCTTTCACCCGGCTCCTTCTACTGGGGTGGCATGTTCAGTTCTTCTTACTGGATCGATCCCAAAGAAAAAATTGTTGCCCAGCTATTCCTGAACAAATACCCCAACAGCCACGGCGAGCTCCACGAAAAATTCAAAACCCTCGTCTATGCTGCAATAACAGAATAAGTACGAGGTTAGAGGTACGAGGTACGAAGTATTCCCTTCTAACCTCGTACTTCTAACCTCTAACCTCGTACCTGCCTTTTTATCATTGCATTTACATTTTGTTTCGTTACTTGCCCGGCAAACTGTCTATTGAAACTCCAGATCAAACATATCAAAACCCTTGTGCTTGCCTGTTTCCTATTGGCTGCAAACCAATTGCAGGCACAGTACAAGATCCAGGGAACAGTTTACGATAGCAGTCGCACCTATCCAATGGCATCCGTTTCCGTGCTCAGTACCAATGGCTACGGAACAGTTACCGACGCCAATGGTCACTACTCCATCAATGTTGGAGAAAAAGATTCCATTTGGTTCTCTTACCTGGGCAAGCCCACCATTAAGTTTCCGGTACTCAAGATTACCGACGTCACCCAGTTTGACATTTCATTACAAGTAAACATACCGGTCCTAAAGGAAGTAAAAGTATTGCCCCGCAACTACAAACAGGATTCTATCCAGAACCGGCTCGACTATGCAAAGATCTTTGACTACCGGAAACCCAACCTGGAAAGCATGACCTCTATTGGTCCTACAGGTGCTGGTATAGACATCAACGAAGTCATCCGCATGTTCCAGTTCAGGAAATCCAAAAGTACCCTACGCTTCCAGGAACGCCTGTTACAACAGGAGCAGGATAAATCCATAGACCACCGCTTCAGCAAAGCATTGGTACGCAGGCTCACCAATCTCTCAGGCGAAGAATTGGATAGATTTATGGTTCTTTACCGCCCTACCTATGAATTCACCCTATACAGCAGTGATTACGACTTTCAACTGTACATCAAAGAATCATACAAAATGTACATGAAGCAGAAAGCAACTGCGCAACATTGACAATTGACAATTCACCATTCACCTAAATAAAACATTATGGATCAATTAAACCTTGGTATTGGCACCCGTTTGCAACACACCCAATATGGCCCCGGCGTTATAGTAGGCATCCGCTACGCCACTTACCTCATTTCCTTTATTTACCATGGCGTAAAAGAGATCGACAAAAACGACAACCACCTCGAAGAGATTATCCCCGAAAATGTCACCGAAGAAGTCGAAACCCATTCAGAAATAGAAAAATCACTCTTGAAAATATTACGCTTATGGAACGGTGTTAGTGAAGTAGTACCCATAGGTGAACGCTGGCAGGGCGGCACCATGATCCTGCAACCCGCCGACAAATCACTCAAACCAAAAGACATTCCCATCGAAGCCTTCTTCCACAAGATCGTCATGCTCCGCGACCGCCTACGCGTTTTAGAACAACAGATCAACGCCCACAAAAAACTAACAGATGAGGATAAAGTAAACCTCCAACAATACATCACCCGCATCTACGGCTCCCTGACCACCTTCAATGTCCTTTTCAAAAACAAGGAGCAATGGTTCGTAGGTGAAAAAGGCGCCACCACTGATTAAAGGACGTGATTTCGGTCCTAACCTTTACATTAAGTAAACTAAATAAGCCTCTGCAATGAGGCTTTATTTTTATATACTTCAACTGTAACCATTCTCTCTCTATCTTTATATCCATCTTCCCAACTCTTCACCCTAAAACCTACAATTATGCCTGCCAATGTAACTACCAACCCCTCCAAGATCATGCAGATCGGCATGGGCTTCTGGGCTTCCAAAGTAATGCTCTCTGCCGTTAAGTTCGGACTCTTCACCCTGCTTGCACCCAAACCTCTCCCCGCAAAAGAGATCAAGGAAAAACTGGGATTCAACTGCTCCGACAGACATGTATTTGATTGGCTGGACACCCTTGTCTCCTTGGGCTTTTTGGAACGCAATGGCCTACTCGAAAATGCACAGTACTCCAATGCAGAAGATACAAACCTCTTCCTCGATAAGAATAAACCCTCTTACATGGGTGGCATCCTGGAAATGGCAAACAACCGCCTCTACAAAATCTGGAGCGATTTGGACGAAGGCCTGCTCACAGGTCAACAACAAAATGAAGGAAAAGAAAAGGCTCAGGGTAACTTGGAATTCTTCACTGAACTCTATAAAGATGAAACAAAACTAAAGGAGTTTATCAACGCCATGAGCGGCATTCAAACCGGCAATTTCATGGCACTGGTCAACAAGTTCGACTTCAGCAAATACAATTCACTGCTGGACGTTGGTGGTGCAGACGGCTGGCTGAGCATTCAAATATGCCTGAAGCATCCGGATATCCAGTGCACAACCCTAGACCTGCCCCCGGTAGAGCCATTGGCGAAAAAGAAAATTGCAAGTTTTAACCTAACTGACCGTATCAAATTCCTAGGCGGCGATTTCTGGGAAACCGAATTCCCCAAAGCTGATGTGATCACCATGGGCAATATCCTGCATGGCATGGATGAAGAAACAAAACAACAAATGTTTCAAAAGGTGCATGATGCACTAAACGATGGTGGTGCTTTCATTGCCATCGAAAATGTCATTGACAATGAACGGAAGCAAAATACATTTGGCTTGCTTATGAGTTTGAATATGCTGATGGAAAATGGCGATGCGTTTGATTATACAATGAACGACTTTGAAAAGTGGGCAAAGGCAGCAGGCTTCAAACGCACAGAATTGATACCATTGGCAGGACCAGCTAGCGCAGCCATCGCTTACAAATAGACTCGCATTCGTCACCTTACACCACATTCACCATTGACCATTCACCATTCACGATCCATGTAAGAAGTATCACCTACCCAATTATAAAGCATTTATGGTTTTGTTAATTTTTGTTGCTTTGACATTTTTATACAATAAAGCAATACGTTAACTTCAAATCCTAAACACTTAACTGAAACTTAAACCTAATCGCAAATCCTATGTGGAAACATCTTCATCCCGGCCAAAACGTTTGTCTAGGCGATCAGCTTCGGTACGTTGATAAGTCAGTTCTGCATACCGAAAACGTTTTTAAAGTTGTAAAAACAGAACAGCATTATTTTCAGATTGCTACCGACGCAAATGATAGCCGTAAACCAGAAAGTCACCAGCCAACAAGGATCGTTAAGTATTTCGAAATTGGCTATAATGTTGAGCTCGAAGTTTGGACAGATTCCTAAGCCCAGTGGTAGCCTATAAAAAACGCCATTCTTTTTCTACTAATCTTTAATATATATCGCTCAGTTTCTACACATTTTTGGCATAATTGTTTATTCATATATAGTGTAGACGATTAGAGAAATTTGGTTGGCACTAGTATAATAAATCTGTACAGCTCTTTAACGATCCGCACCTGTTGAAACTATAGCCCTATGCAAAGGTTACAAAGAGTATGTTGGTGTGAATAACGCATGGGCTATGATCAGAAAGTGCAGAAAGCAAAAAATGTTTTCATCGCTATGAAAAATGGTTTAATAGAGCTAAAAGATGAAAACAGCTTGAGAGCACTTGATAGTTGCAGGCAGTTCTGTAATTATTTTTATGCTTGAATTAGGTTGGGTCTTACCCATTAGATGAGCTCTGTTAAAGATCAGGCTCTGCTGACAAAATAGGTTATAGAATAGTTTATTGACTTCGAATATCCTAGGGAAGTAGTTATTGCAAAAAATAATACTTCAATAAATAATTACAGAATGCTTCATTCTTGCAAAAACAGCGGTAAACCTCTACCGCTGTTTTTGTTGATAGCCCTGCCATCCTACACCCCTAGGTAATATTTTTCCCACCTTGCCCTATACGCTCCACTTATTACTCATCATTGATTACTCATCACTCATGCCCCCTCATAACCCATAACTCATAACTCATAACCCGTAACCCATTTGCCTATTGCCCATTCCTCCCCACTACTCCCTCCTTCCCAACAACCGTCCCAAAGGGCCTGCAAAGCTTCTGCATCCTGTTAATGCACCAGTTATAATCTGCACCAACCGCAAGGTTTACCTGCATATGTGAAATGAGAACCGGCACCAAACGAAGGCTCAATATCTTATGAGCTCCTGCCGTACATAAGAATAAAAAGGAAAGGTCGTTGCGCAACTCAGGATCTACCCTGTAGTCATCAATAAAATCACCGGTATCATAAAGAATAAGTCCATTGTGATACCATTCAATTCCCTGAAAGATATGCGCGCTATGTCCATGAACAATATCAACACCTGCATCAATCACCTGGTGTGCAAATGAAACAAAATGATCCGATGGTCGCTCACGCATGTTAGGCCCCCAATGGATGGATAAAATAACCAGGTCTGCATCATACTTTATAGCCTCCACTTGTGCCTTGATCTTTTCAATATCACCCACTTCAATATAATTGGTCCCGGGATAATCTTCCATTGCACACCACGAAGCTTCATTATCAGTGCAGCCAAGAAAAGCGATACGAAGATCTTTACAGGAAAGATAAACCGGGAGAGCAGCTTCAGCCGCATTCCCACCAGCACCTGTATGCGGAATGCCTGCCTGGTCCAACACCTCAATAGTTTCCATCATGCCCCTGATCCCAAAGTCACCTATATGATTATTAGCGATCGTTACAGCATCAATACGCGCTGCACGCAGCACTCCAACATGCTCCGGATGCGATTTAAAATTGAAGACCTTAAAAACAGCTTCCTCACTTGTGGTCAGCGTTGTCTCCAGGTTAATAAGATTCAGATCTGTAGTTAAAGGAAGCGGTAAAACATTACCCCACGGATAGGTATAACCATGCGCACGAATGCTGTCATTGACCAACCGGCCAATCATCACATCACCCATGAAAGCAATAACAACAGAAGTATTTTTATCATCTCTATTCACCCAACTTACATTATCTCAACCCACTCCAACACCTCCACACCACCCACCTGTCAACCACTCATCACTGATTACTCATCACTCATAACCCATAACTCGTAACTTCCTCCTTTTGCCCATTGCCAATTGCCTATTCTCCCATCTCCCTCCTCAAATCAGCCTTATATTGCTCATTCCTCTGATGCACTTCATTTTTCAATTGTATAAACTCCGGTGTATGGCGCACAGCATCTAAGAAAGGATCCTGCTGTATAAATATGTAATCATGCCAACCATTTTCAACTGCCTTTTTCCAATAATCCACAAAACGCATATCCCCTAAAGCGGCATAAGCCCGGCAAATATCAAAGTTGTGCCATACAGCATCAAAGCTCTCAAAACGCAACCTGCGTTCAATTGCTTTAGTAAGATAAAGTTTACCCTCTGCGGTTTGCCCTAACCTCAGCTTGGCAAGTCCGGCATCCATATCATCCGGGTGCGAAGAAATTTGATATAAAGAATCTGCCTTTTTAAAATCCCGTTTAAAAAGATAAAAGATAGCCAGTTGGTAATTATATTCCTTTTCGTCGTTAGCCAGCTTATAACGGTTTACACGCTTATAATCTTCCAGGTTGCCTGTTCGCAAATAGTAGTTGGAGGCAGAATTTTCAACATTGATAGACTCAGGCCTCATGCCCATTGCAAAATCAATGTACTTTTTCATGGAGTCCAGCATACCCAGATCATAAAAAATATAAGCTTTGTCCAGGTAATGCTCCGGCTCGGAAGGGTCGTACTCAATGGCGTTCATCACCCACTGGTAAGCCTTGCCATATTCTTTCTTTCTGCGATAAATACCACTAACCCAGCCGGCATATCTATAAGGCGTAATTTCCTGAACCTTTTCCATCCATTTTAACGCCTCATCCAGGTTGCCTCTTATTTCATGAACAAAAGCCAGGGCACTATACCCATTTTCTCTGTCAGGAGTAAGCCTAATGGCTTTACGTGCCAGTATCTCTGCCGAGTCAAGCCATTGTTTAGGATGATCTGCATCTAAACTGTAATAGGCATAATTGGTGCTTAATGTAGAATAGGCATTCGAAAATTTAGGGTCCAGTTGAATAGCTTCTCTTAATAGATCGATAGCTTTCAGCCTGTTGGTTTGCTGACCTCCCAGCCCCCATTCTACAAAAGACAGGCTCATAGCTTTTAAATACTTATCATATGCTTCTGTACTATTAGTAAGTGGCTTTTCCAGCATTTTATGAGTGGCCGGTGAAATCTCTATCTGGAACTTAGAGGCGATCTGGTGGGCAATATCCGACTGCACCTGGAAAATGTCCTGCAGAAGTTTGTTGTCGCTAAACGACCATATATGCTCATCTGTCTGTGCATTGATCAACTGTGCGGTAACACGCAAATAGTTGCCTTGTCTCCTGATGCTACCTTCCAATATATTACTAACACCAAGCTCCTTTGCAATTTGCTTGATGCTCTTTGCCTTACCCTTATATTGCAGCACCGAAGTGCGGCTTTTCACCCGCAAACCTTCTATCATGGAAAGCCTGGTAATAATTTCTTCAGTGATGCCATCGCTGAAATATTCCTCCTTGGGATCACCGCTCATATTATTGAAGTAAAGAACAGCAATAGAATTGTCTTTATTCGGGAAAGGTGGCTTATAAATAAAACGTGCATATAGAAAAAACAGGAGAGAAAGTACCAGCAGGGCTACAGAAGCTACTAATATTACCTTCTTCAAAGAAGATCCCTTGTATGGCCCGGTTTCTTTTTTCAGTTTCCCTTCTTTCTTCATTTCATCCTTGGTCGGCACCACAAGCCCTTCATTGGCCAGGGCAAACACCTCCATGGGTTCTTCTACATTTTTAAACTCATAAATACCTAAAGAAAGGATCTTGAAATTGGAGTGGTTTCTTATTTTATCTACGATCTCTTTAGAAAGTAAAACAGAATTGGCAACTCCCATCGATTGTATACGGGACGCTACATTAACACCATTACCAAACGGATTGCCCTCTTCAAACAAAATTTCGCCAATATGCAAACCTATGCGCAAAGGCACCACTGGCGGCATACGCAATTCCTGTTGAACTTGAAGAGCACAATTAGCGGCATCAGTAGCGCTGCGAAATACGCTTAAACTGCCATCGCCATAGTAGTCCAGCACTTCACCATTATAAGCAGCAACATTTTTCTCTAATACTTTTTTATGGTGTTTGATAGCGTCTATTGCCTGCTGCTCATCATGCTGCATCATTGAGGTATAGCCCACAATGTCAGTAAAAAGAATAGCGGCAAGATGGCGGCGTCCTCTATCCATAAAAAACCTTACTAGTTAAGGGAAATAGTACGTAATTTAAAACTTTTTAACCACAGAATTACTTGCAAACGAGCCAGTGCACCCAGGTACCGCCTGGCGCATCCCGATCATCAACAATGAGTGCCAACCATCTTGCCGCTCACTTACCTTTTCATCACTTCAAAATTGACGCTAAAGCCGCAGTATCTATATAATCCTGGAAGAATACTACTTTGCCATTTCTAAACTTGTTCAGCATCACAAAAGGACTTGAGGCTGTTTTACCAGTCTTCCTCGATCTGGCTACAAAGCGGCCTGTAGAAAGCACTTCATCATCATTTACTTCATAAATATGCTCCACATCAAAAGTGGGAAACTCAAAGTCCTCATTCAGTTTGGTAAAAAAGAGTCCCGTTCCGCTGCCCACATACCTGCCGGCATGAGGAATTAGAGGCGCACCCATAGTGTTCCATTCACAATTTTCATCAAGCTGATTAAGAATAAAAGGAACATCGCCCCGTAAAAAAGCATTGAACATTTCGCGGGTAATTGCCGCGTTGGAAGTTGCAACCTGTGTACCCATAACAAATGGTTTAAAGTGAAAAAATTGGGGTTCACATGGAGTACCATTAAATAAGTCAGCAAAATCCAAAAGGTGCGGAAAAAATATACGCCCTGCAAAGTTAAAAAATCACAATTCGAATCATTCGAAATTCCTCATTCGTCATTCAAATGAGAGGTCAGCAGCCGAAACACCTCCTCCAAACTTTGGCTCTCACTCTGCAGCGAATTTATATTTAGGTTGTGCTGCAGAGCCAATTCCAGTATCTGCTTCCGCAAAGCATCCGGGCTTTCCGTTTCAATGCTCCACGTATGCGTATTTACTTTATTAACAACTTTGGCATCAGGCAATCTCCTCAACCATTCCTGTTCCAGCGGCTCCTGGAAGCTTACTTTCACTACATTAGTAGCACTTCGCCTCCGCAGATTGGAAAGCTGATCATCTGCAACGATCTTCCCTTTGTTAATGATGATCACCCGGTCACAAATTGCCTCCACCTCCTGCAAAATATGAGAAGAAAAAAGAACGATCTTATCTTTCCCCTGTTCCTTAATAACCTGCCTGATCTCAACGATTTGATTGGGATCCAGTCCACTTGTAGGCTCATCCAGGATCAACACCTCCGGGTTGTGCAACAGTGCCGCAGCAATACCCACACGCTGCTTATAACCTTTCGAAAGCTGCCCTATCTTTTTATTACTTTCAGGTGTCAAACCAACAGTTTGTATAACTTGTTCTACCTGCGCCCGTGCACCTGGCACCTTATGGATACCCGCAATAAACTGAAGATATTCCCGCACATACATATCATAATACAAAGCATTCGACTCTGGCAAATAACCTATCCTCCTCTTCGTTTCCAATGGCTCCTTTTGTACATCAATACCGCTTACGCTGATCTGGCCGCCATCCGGCTCCAGATAACCGGTGATCATCTTCATGGTAGTAGACTTCCCGGCCCCATTAGGTCCAAGAAAGCCAACGATCTCACCCTTCTCCAGACTGAAAGAAATATTATCTACCGCCCTTTGCGAACCATATATCTTGGTCAAACCATTTACTTCAACAGACATTTGCGTTGATTTCTTTTTTGCTAAAGTAACTAAACTTTTAACTTTACGTCTCCGCTCCCCTGTTAAACAACCCATTCCGTACCAGGTGATATATAACTTCTAAAACCTGGCATATGTACATTATCCGCGACATTTTTCAATTGAAATTCGGTCACTACCGCGACGTAAAATCTTTAGTAGATGATGCAGTAAAAAGAAAATTGATGCCCCAGGCACAACAAACCCGTGTACTCACCGATTTTACCGGAGATGCTTACCGCTTTATTCTTGAAGAAAGCTACAGCACTTTAGCCGAATACGAAAAATCACTTTCCGAAGAGTTAGGAAAAGATGAATGGCAGCAATGGTACAACCAGTTCAAACAACATGTAGAAAGCAGCCACAGGGAGATATTGAAGCAGATTCCAATCGGCTAATTATCACATTAACCATACCGCCAACTTGCCGCCATACTTTTCGCCGGCATGGCCGCATATAATGAAATTATTTTCTATGAAAAGCCGGAAGAATAAACTTTCTGATTAATTCATCTGAGGGAGATTGTGTGTTATAATTACCACCGGTGATTACTGTTACCATATTTTGTTCAGGCCAGATATAAATTTTCTGGCCGCCATTACCTTGAGCTGCCATACCATAATACGTAACACCTCCGGCATTTAAATATTTAAGCCACCATAAATACCCATAATTTACATTTTGAATAACCGAATGTTTACGCAATGATTGTTTTATCCATACTGAATCAATGACCGGTTTACCATTATACCTTCCCTCATTAAGATACATCAAACCAAACTTTGCCATATCACGGGGACGTAAATAAAGCTGGCAAAAGTCTTCTGCATTTGACTTGTCAGGCTTGAAGTTCCATTTAAAATCCTGAATACCCATAGGCTTGAAAAGATGTTGATCTGCAAATTCAGAAAGACTTTTACCTGACGCTTTCTCGATGATGCGGCCGAGTATGATTGGGTTTCCTGAGCAATACATTCCTTTACCTCCGGCGGTATCTACCATAGGTAAGTCAAGTGTAAATTTTACCCAGTCATCAGAATAGTTCATTGCGGTTTCATTACCTACCGATTTATCATTACTGATATCACAATCAAGCCCACTTTGATTGGTGAGCAGGTGCTCTATGGTAATCTTGCTTTTCGCAGTTGAATTATTTTGTAAACTATATTCAGGAAAATAGGAAACAACTGTCTCATCCTTACTTTTAATGTGTCCTTTTTCTATAGCGATTCCTGTAAGTGCAGAAACAAAACTTTTAGAAGCCGATCGCAGTTGATGGAGTGTATTTTCATTGTATTCATAAAAATATTCCTCGAACACCAGTCTACCGTCTAGTAAAATTAAAACGCTATGAACATCAGGATAAGTGCCATCAACTATTTTATGCATCATTTCACGAAGCAATGAAGTATCCAATGCTGTCCTGCTGATATGACCAGTCTCTATCCCATCCCTTCTTTTTAAAGGCTCTTTATATTGATAGATAAAGTTTTCAAAGTTATCAACCATGCGGGGAAACCATATCTCTTTTGGAAAAGACACGTCCCTGTTAATTATCTTAAACGTATCTGCACCAACCTGGTAGCCAGTAACAGCCCCCGCCTCATTCCTTTGAAAAATAACCTTCTCATTAGAATTATTTAAAAATACATCCTTACTATATGGCCTTAATGGATATTTAGCATCCCCAATAATTGCAAATAAAATATCCTGCTTAGGAGAAGCCGCAATTTTTAATTGAGTATGATTCACGTATTCATACAAGCCTTCAAATTCTTTCGACCGCTCATATGAAATAGTATACGCCCCCTGTCCAATACAAAACTTCGAACTTAAAATCAATAAGCTAATAATAATCCTTCTCAGCATTTGTAATAGTTGTTCTGTTATTAGATCGTTTACCAACAATCCAAATTTTCACTTACCTACTACACCTAATTAATGTTTTATAACCAATATACCACTTTAGTGGTTTTTTCACCAAACATTCTTGCTGTGTCGTATATTTTGGTATAAACGCAGAAAACTCTTTTTAAACTTCTGAACCTTATTACCCAAAATATCACCTACATAAATGTTTTGCTGGTTGTCTACAGCAATATCATGGTACCAGCAAACCAGTCCATCTCCAGAACTACTTCTACCAAACCTGGTATGCACCCCGCCCATCGCATCCATTATCAAAACATCTGATCCCCGGTGTTTTAGTTTTAAAAAAGTATGGTCATCCACAGCATATATCTTTTGGTTGTTTTGTTCAATAGTTACAGAACACATACTGCCAAAGTCCTTATTAGAAAACTGCCTTAAAAATAGGCCCGCCGAATCAAAGACTTGAATTCTACTGTTTTCTCTGTCAGCAACATAAAGGTTACCCATAGTGTCTATTGCTAAAGATATTTTGGTTGGTATCCACTGCAATGCCTGTGGGGTTACCCAAAATCAGGCTGTCAGGAAGTTTCAGCCAATCTTTTACCAATTCATACTGAGTAATGGTGTCATTACCCTTCCCCGTTTTTTCATTCTGAAAACAATAGCCAGCAATAATCAGCAAAACCAAAGTTGCAACTAAGAAGCTAACTTTCATAAAGCGCATTGTAAAATAAAAGCGGCCAATAGTATGCTACACAATGGACGGTTGTAAGCACAAATGTTTCATAGAAGCACTTCAGCCGCCGTATTGCCAAAATGATGTCAGCGGTTCAGGCTTTTTTAATTAAATTTCATTTTAAAGACTACTCTATCTTGCCCTATACCCGAATAGTCTTTGATTACTTTTATTCCATTATCATTTTCAACTCCTGTCATTTCCATTCCGATTCCCAAATGAAAGTTTATTGATTTTTCATTTGTTGGAGTTGTGATTGCTTTTAGATTTTGAATGCCAAGGTTCTTTAAATATTCTATAAAATGTCCGTATAACTTTCTGCCCAATCCTTTTTTCTGATGATTTTGTCTGACTCCAATTAGATGAACATAGCCCGTTTGTTCGGTTTGTGACACAAAACCAAAAAGATATGCAATTACACTGTCGTTATTTTTTATTACAAAGGCTGTATTGCCAAATTCATTTATAAACATGGGATGATGGTAAGAAAGCGTCCTGTCATTTCCCCAAAATTCTTGGATGTCCGCAAGAATTTGTAAAAAATCTGAATAGTTACAATTAGATATTTGTTCTGTCTCCATGTGCTTTAGGCTCTGAAATTACTAAGAAATGCAAGTCAGCACTGCTTTCGTTTTTGATTTTACTTCAAAAATTTCGCCTTCCATTTCAAAGGTTGCTTGTCCTAATAAAATATAAAAGAATTGTTGAGCCTTTTGATGATAATGTAAAGCTTCGGATGTATTTGGTGGCATTCTCTCTTGAATAACACTTAATGAGTTAGTTTTCAGTAAGTGCCAACCGTCACAATTTTGTCCCCAAGTATAATGCTCTGATGATTTTTTATCTCTTTTCATTTTGTAAATTTCTTAGATGTTGATGGTCTTCCTAGCCTGACCGCTAACAGATGGGCATTGTCGATGTGGCGGCATTCATTGCTCGGCCAGCCCGGAGCTGATTAGCGAACAGAAAGCTGAGAATATATTTGTTGCCCCGCCATATTGCCAATGAACTGTTGTACGCTTGTGTGCTTTTCTGTTAATTTACTTTTGTCCAACTCAAATACCATCCGTCCCTTATTCCTTTTAATCCGGTTACGTTTCCGCTGCTGTCTTTTACAAATTCAATTTTGAGATATAGGTTCTTGTTATAAAACTCCGTATCGCTTAAAGCAATGAAAGGAGCGTTACTTATACCTGTATTTCGTGTGCCGTCAAGATGCAGTTTGCCCTCTTTTAAGCTTACAGATAACGTATGGCTTTTATCAAAAGCATAGGTTCCTGTATATTGTTTCATTACCAATGAATCTAATCGTACTTCAGGCTGTTCTCCCCATACGTAAGGCTGATTAAACAAAATCTGTGAAACATCAATGCCTGTATTCCATAAGTTACCTGCAGTATTGTTTAGTAAGATAAGGCTGATATCTTCATCGGGGAAGTAGAGAAGCAGGCTTGAAAAATTGGTAATGGCACCGGTATGTGTGATGTATTGTCTACCGTAAAGCGAATCGATTGCCCAGCCGAAGCCATAATTTCCCTTATTTGGAGTAAGTGCCAGTTTCCATGAATGCGGAGTCAAAATTTGTTGGTGAGCCACAGCCCTAATCCATTTATACATGTCTCCTGCAGTACTATAGATGCCGCCCGCCGCATATAAAATTGTTGAATCGAGGTTGGCTGCTTCAATCTGTTTTTCCTTATAAAAAACACTATATCCTGTTGCCTTATTTGAATTCGATAGATTCCGAAAGTCAAAGCCGGAATGTGTCATCTGTAAAGGGGTGAAAATAGTTTCGTGAACCACTTGTTCGTAAGGTTTACCGGTTATTTTCTCAATAATGATACCCAACAAGTAGTAATTGGAGCTATTGTACTGAAATTGTGTGCCCGGTTCAAAGGCGAGTGGTTCGTTTTTAAAGGTATTTATAACCTTCTGTTTGGCTACGGTTTTTTTTATGATGAACTGAAACGGCTTAAAGTTTTTTGTATAATTGCCAATACCCGAGGTGTGTGCCAACAAATGGCAGAGGGTGATTCTGTGTCCATTAGGATAATCGGATAAATATTTACTGATTGGGTCAGACACTAATAACTTCCCTTCCTCCTGCAACTTCAAAATAATTGCCGCTGTAAATTGTTTGGTAATGGAACCAATCTGAAAAATACCAGATGAATCATT
>CBKWHA010000107.1:0-16349 GCA_966674115.1 uncultured Chitinophagaceae bacterium | reverse complement strand
ATTGCCTTCTGAATATTAGCCCTGCTCTTGGTAAAAGCTGGCGGATCAAGCATGACCACGTCATATTGCCGACCATCTTTTCCCCATTGTTTCAATACGTCAAAAGCGTTGGCAGTTTCAAAACGGCAAGTTTTATCCAGACCGTTCAAAGCGGTATTTCTGTTGGCCTGAGCAACAGCATTCTCCGATATATCAAGTCCCAACACGCTTTTAGCCCCATAATAAGCAGCATGGATTTCAAAAGTACCAGTATAGGTAAAGGCACCCAGCACATCTGCCCCCTTTACAATATGCCGGATAGCCCTTCTGTTATCCTGCTGGTCCAGAAAATAGCCGGTCTTTTGCCCGTTTTCAATATCAACGTGAAACTTCAGACCATTTTCATTAATGATAATCTTGGTGTCAAATGGTTCGGATAAAAAACCTTTATGCTGTGGTAATCCTTCCAATTCTCTTACAGGTACGTCATTTCGCTCATAAATGCCTTTTGGCGTAAATACGGTATTTAAAGCCTTAACAATGGCCGGCTTCCATTTATCAATACCCAGCGCCAGCGTTTGCAACACAAAATAGTCGTTGAATTTATCAACGATCATCTGCGGCAAGCCATCGGCTTCTCCAAATACAAGGCGGCAGTTTTCCGTATACCCCAAATGTTGCCTGTATTTCCAACATTCCCTGATCTTATCCAGGAAAAAATCGTCATTAATTATCTCACTTTTCTTACGGCTCAATAGCCGGACCATAATCTGAGACTGTTGGTTGATATATCCCTTTCCTGTGAATTTACCATCATGGTAAAAAACATCAACGATACTCCCCTCCTCTGGATTACCCTCCACCTTTTCTACTTCATTTGCAAAGATCCAGGGATGTCCTCCTGAAATCCTGGGGGCTATCTTTCTCTTTAAAACAACTTTTGACATCCGGCAAAAATAGATCAAGAGAGTTGTTATAAAAACTAAGTAAACTTTAAGACAATTTGTCTTTATCCTGCTTATTGGCAATGGATTTGACAGCTACCTTTGCAAACAATTTTTGTTTTGATATGAAGCACAAGGATTTTAAGGAAAAAGAATCAGCAACACCAGAACAAACCGCCAACCAGGAAGTGAACGTGGAAAATACAAACGGAACTGAAACAGAAACCGAGACTGTTTCTGAGAGCCCCGAAGTATCCGAAGCAGCACAACTAAAAGCCCAAGTAGATGAGTTAAAAGACAAATACCTGCGCCAGGCTGCCGAATTTGACAACTTCAGGCGCCGTACAGCTAAAGAGCGGATCGAACTGATACAAACTGCCGGACGCGATGTTATTGAGAGCCTGCTGGACGTATTGGATGATTCTGAAAGAGCCCAAAAACAATTAGAAACAGCACAAGATATTAACCAAATTAAAGAAGGTATTCAACTGGTATTTAATAAACTTCGTAATGCTTTGACTGCCAAAGGTTTAAAACCTATGGATGCTAAAGGAAAAGAATTCAATGCCGACCTTCATGAAGCCATAACAGAAATTGAAGCTGGCGAAGAAATGCGAGGAAAAGTAGTAGATGAGGTCATTAAAGGTTATTATCTGAATGACAAGATCATTCGGTTTGCAAAAGTTGTGGTGGGAAAGTAAAGTCCCCTGCTTCCCTGCAAGGCGGCAGAAAAGGGGGTCTTCGGAATATAGTTAAAAGATTCTTAAAAAGATAAATAACCACTTCCTTCCTTGAGAACATGATCACAAATGCTTGCTTGAGGTGCTGAAGTGTAAAAAGCTATATGGCTAAAAGAGATTACTATGAAATATTAGGGGTGTCCAAGGGCGCTTCAGCGGATGAGATCAAGAAATCTTACCGTAAAGTGGCTATGCAGTTCCACCCAGACCGTAACCCGGGAGACAAGGCTGCTGAAGAAAAGTTCAAAGAGGCTGCAGAAGCTTACGAAATATTAAGCGATACTGACAAAAGAGCGCAGTACGACCGCTTTGGACATGCCGGAGTTAGCGGTAATGGCCGCGGGCCCCACCCGGGTGGTATGAATATGGATGACATTTTCAGCCAGTTCGGCGACATCTTTGGCGAAGATGTTTTTGGTAGCTTTTTTGGTGGCGGTAGAAGCCGTGGCGGCCAGCGTGCCAGGGGCACAAGAGGCAGCAACCTACGCATCAAGCTGAAACTGAATTATGAAGAAATAGCCAAGGGTGTTACAAAGAACATCAAGGTAAAGAAATATGTTCATTGTAATACCTGTGGTGGCAGCGGTGCCAAAGATAAGAGCAGCGTTCAAACCTGTTCAACCTGTGGTGGAAGTGGCCAAGTTCGTAAGGTAACCAGCACGTTCTTAGGACAAATGCAAACCGTAACCACCTGCCCTGCTTGTAATGGTGAAGGCACTACTATTACGGCTAAATGTAATAGCTGCCATGGAGAAGGAAGAGTTTACGGAGAAGAGACAGTAACCATCGATATTCCGGCAGGTGTTCAGGAAGGAATGCAACTAAATGTTGGAGGAAAAGGTAATGCAGGCGAGCGCGGTGGCATGCCGGGCGACCTGATCATCTTGATTGAAGAAGAACCGCATAAAGAACTACAGCGTGAGGGGCTAAATGTAGTATACGATCTGCACATTTCATTCACCGATGCGGTGTTTGGCATACAAGCCGAAGTTCCAACCATTGATGGCAGGGCCAAAATAAAGATTCCGCCTGGTACGCAAAGCGGTAAAATATTCAGGCTGAAGGGCAAAGGCTTCCCTTCAGTAAACAGTTATGAAAAGGGAGACCAACTGGTTCATGTAAATATCTGGACGCCACAAAACCTCACCAGTGAAGAACGTGCCATCCTGGAAAAGTTGAGCCACTCTTCTAACTTTAAACCTAATCCTGATAAGAATCAAAAGAACTTTTTCGACAAGATGCGAGAAATGTTCAGTTGATCAGCTAAACCTTATTTTTTACAAGCATACTTTTAATAAAGTAAGAAGGTTATCTTAAAAACGAGATAACCTTTTTTATTTGACATTTGAAAATTACCATGGAAGCTTTCTCTTTTTTTTGCCATAGATGTTCTTAGCAATCTGCACCAGTGACAAGAACTCCTGCTCCGATAAACTAGTTGCATTAGCTGACTGTGTGGCAATATCAAGCACATCATTCCATGAGGCATTTTTGGCATGACGGGAGTTTTGAAGCAACATGCCAAACAAGGCAACAGATGAAGCAAATTGATAACTCTTTTCCAGGTCATTCCATGGTGTAAATGAGATCACCGGTTCTTCAGCCTGTTTAAAGCTACGGAGATCACTTGGGAGCTGGTATTGTAGCGTAAACTGTACAGGTTTTAGATTTTCGGTTTTGGCTATTTGCACTGGAGTTATCTCAAAAACTACTAAAGCCGAATAAGCAGAACCTATTTCTCCTCCTTCAATAGTAGCAAGCGTATCCTTGATTGCACCAGCTTTATTATCAAAGCCAATCAGCCGGTATTCCTTAACATAGGCAGGATCGAATTGAACTTTAAAATAAGTTTCATCGGCTACTGTATAAAGTGTTTGCAAAAATTCTTTCAGCAATACCTTCTCAGCTTCTGCATAAGTATCTATATAAGCGAAGTTGCCATTTCCTTTCTGAGCAAGTACCTGAATCTTTGAATCCTTATAATTACCCATACCTACTCCAAGACAGGTTAGGTAAATGCCGGCGCTACTTTGTCCAGTGATCATTTTCTCCAGTTCTTCTTCAGACCGCAAGCCAACATTGAAATCACCGTCAGTAGCTAATATTACCCTGTTATTACCATTTTTTTTATAATGGTTCCGGGCAAGCCTGTAGGCCAATTTTATACCGGCCTCCCCAGGAGTAGAACCTCCGGGCGAAAGGCTGTCTATAACATTTAAGATCTTTTCTTTATCTGCCCCCCCTGTGGGAGGTAATACAACACCTGTTAATCCACCATATACTACAATAGAAACAGAATCTATGGGGCGAAGATTATTGACCAGGCATTTAAAACCGGATTTTAAAAGAGGGAGCCGGTTGGGCAAGTCCATAGATCCTGAAACATCTATTAAAAAAACAAGGTTGCTGGGTGGAAGGCTATCCAAATCTATTTTTTTAGAAGAGATGTTGATGAATAATAGCTGGTTCTCACCGTTCCACGGGCACTTTGTAAGCACCGGCTTAACCCGGAACATTTTACCCGGTTCCGGTTCTTCATAATTGAAGTTGAAGTAGTTCAGCATCTCTTCTATCCGGACAGCATCGGAAGGCACAACAGAATTATTCTTTAGAAACCGCCGGATGTTGCTATACGATGCCTTATCCATATTTAAACTCACACCTGTAGAGGGAAAGACAGAAGTGTTAATAAACCGGTTTTCTATCAGACTGGCATAGGTTTCTTCGCCAGTAAACCATTGTTGCTGCACATCTCTCTTCAAGTTCTGCGTCAACGACAATAATTTATAAGGAGAAGTTCTTCCTGAACTTGCTTTCTTCAAAACTGCGGTGACAAAACCAGTTGCGTTGACAGGTAGTTGCAATTTTTGATATCCGGAAAGGGAAAAAGTTAAAGTATCATACTCCCTGGAAGTAGTAAGGCCAAAAGAACCGGAAGAACCGGAAGAAAAAACATAACCTGTACTATGTTGAATTATATCAGTGTTGGGCAATATGTTTCCTTCTTCATCTTTTACCTCTCCTCTAATGTAATACTGGGCAACAATTACCGAATGAAAAGCACAAAAAAGAAGAACAAGCGGCAATCGCTGTTTAACGCGGTGGCTAAATATGTATGAATGTCGGAACACTAATTAAGTGACAAGTTTAGGAGGAAGATAGCTGCGCTGAGGTATTTTTCATCTATTTATTTGCTGCCTTCCAATTGATAGATCTCTTTCAGGTTCCGGCCTAAACCATTATAATCTAAACCATATCCTACAACAAACCTATTAGGAATAGAAAAACCTATATAATCAATGTGCAAAGGGAAAAGCTGTGCCTCCGGCTTATGCAACAGTACCGCAATTTTTAGAGATGCCGGCTGCTGGTGCTGCAATTGCGGTAAAAATTTGTGCAGGGTTTTGCCAGTGTCAATGATATCTTCTACTATAATTACATCCTTTCCATAAAGATCATGGTCAAGACCAATGGAAGTGACCACATTGCCGGTTGATTTCATACCCTTATAAGAAGCAAGCTTAATAAAGGTAATTTCAGCATCAACGTTCAGATGCCTGAACAGATCGGAGGCAAACATAAAAGCCCCGTTTAATATACCAATAAACAGGGGCTTTTTGCCTTTATAATCCTTGTTAATGGCTTTCGCCATTTGTACTACTCTTTGCTGAATATCTTTTTCTGTAAGATATGTGGTGAAAGTTTTGTCGTGAACGGTGACAGAAGATGACATTACATTTTTTTAATTCGTAATTGCTGGCCGGTTTTTATGTCAACAGAGGATAAGTCATTCCACTTCAATACATCATCCATACGCACTGCATACTTTTTACAGATCGAATATACAGTTTCTTTTGGTTGAACGACATGAACCAAGAAGGTGGTGTTATTGGTTTCAAAAGTATTGGCAGTATTTACAGTAGTTCCCGCAGTGGCCAGTCGAGGCATGGATGGAGCCTTATGGCGGAGGTATAATACCTGGCCAACCTCTGGCTGCATGCTTTCCCTTAAAGAGTTATAACTCAACAGGCTTTCCAGGCGAATGCCCTCTGCCTGAGCTATATCCAACAAAGTCTCACCCTCAGTTACCGTATGATAATCATTAGAGCCAGTCTTACGCTTGCGTTGTATATAAACGAGCTGGTCGTGTTCAACCATTTCCTGAGGATGCATGTCATTGAAGTCGAACAAACGGTGTAGGGGAATATGGTGATCGTTGGCAATACTTAAATAGGAAGTGCCTTCGGGAACATATACTACTTTAGTTTCATTGATCTTAAATACGCCAGAAGGATAAAAAACCTTTCTAACATCAGGCTTAACCTCTGTTCTCACCACTGCATTTACAACAGAAAGCTGTTCTTCGGAAACTGGTGTTTCTGACCTTACCCATTGAACGTCAGGACCTTCGGTCTTATGACCCAGGGCAATGAGCGTATAATCATGTAACTGGTACTCCCGTATCAGTTTAATAAGGATCTGCGGATATTTAGGATTAGTAGCATAACCGGCCCTTTTCAGGCCCCACGCCCAGCCTTCATAATCAGTAGGATCCAAACGGAACAAGAATGCATAACGGGCGCCGTTTCTCAAAAAGTCGGAATGGTCCCTATAAGAATCAGCAGGAGAAGGATATTTGCGGAAGCACTCACCGCGAGCATCGTCATCATGAGATACGGACTCTCCGGTCCAGGTGCTTTTGCATTTGATACCAAAATGGTTGTTAGACTTTAATACCAATTCGCTTTGACCTGCGAATGTTTCATGCACACCCTGAGCCAGAGTGATGGCAGCAGGTACGCCGGTACGTTTCATTTCTTCAATGGCCAGGTCTTTATATTTCAGAATGTATTCTTTAATAACAGCAGCAGGCTGGGCATAGGTTAGCTTTCCAGCAAGAGCAATCGCAAGTACAATAAAGAATTTGAGTTTCTGCATGGGATGTGTTTTCAACCAGTTTTATATTCACTTTAATTCAAACCTTCCTCATTAGTAACAGGCCGTCGCGTAAAGGCAGCATTACCTTTTCAACCTCGTTGCAGGAGCGGACAAAATCGTTAAAGTCCTGAATGGCTTTGGCGTTTTTACCCTTAATTTCCTCCATTAAAACCTGACCATGAAAGAGCACGTTGTCTGCGAAAATAAACCCGTTTTGACGCACTTTTGGCAAAACAAGGTTAAAATAATTAATGTAATTTGTCTTGTCTGCGTCGATAAAAACCAAATCGAAGATATCGTCCAACTCGCCGATAACTTTTAACGCATCACCGATATGCAAAATTATATTGTCTTTAAAAAAAGACCTCTGAAAAAACCCTTTAGCAGTAGCTGCATCATCTTCTCTTAATTCTATCGTATGCAAAATACCGTTAGGTTGCAAGCCTTTTGCCAGGCATAGGGCACTATAACCGGTAAAAGTCCCGATCTCAAGTATCCGTTGTGGCCGAATCATACAGCTAAGCATTTCCAGGAATTTGCCCTGCAACCGGCCGCTAAGCATATGAGCTTTGGGGTGATTAGCCGCTGTATAATCAGAAATCTCTTTTAACAATTTATCTTCCTCTGAAGTATATTTTTCTATATAAGATTCTGTTATGGGAGAGATTATTTCCATTTTGTAAGGAATTTTAATACCTCGCTTCTTCCAGTTTACTTTCTTCTTTTTGTTTTACACTTTCCCCACGACCGGAGATCAGCCAAAGGCCTAAAAAGGTAAGTAAACCATTGTAGATCAGGAGTTCATAACCAATTTTAAATGAGCCAAACACGGAAGATGAGAATGCCTTCATCTGATCGATCCATGCACCCTCCAGCTTCATTTGTTTTTGCCACCATTCGATATTATTCACAAAATCGATTCCTAGTATGAGCAGGGGTGCCAGCAGGCAAACATATAATGATAACTTGTCATTAACGACCCTGTTGGTAAGAATACCAAATGCAAACAAACCAAGTAAAGGCCCGTAGGTAAAGCCGGCAACTTTTAAAATGATATCGATAATGGATTTGTTGTCCATTATCTTAAAGCCGATCACCATAAGGAAAAAGATAAAGGCAAAAGTAAAATGGACCGTCAGGCGGATCTTCTTCCTTTCTTTTTCGGAGAGGTCTTCCCTCCTTTTCAATCCAAGGATATCGATGCAGAAGGATGATGTTAAGGCAGTTAAGGCACCATCGGCACTTGGGAACAAGGCAGAGATTAATCCGATGATAAAGATGATGGATATGGCAGCCGGCATGTATTGCAAAGCAATGGTGGGGAAAAGGTCATCACCAGGTACTGATATATTGTTTGATTTACCATAGAGGTACAGGATACCGCCCAGGAGCAGAAACAGGAAGTTGACAATAACCATGATCACGCTAAATGTCATCATGTTCTTTTGTGAATCTTTCAGCGTACGCACACTGATGTTCTTTTGCATCATTTCCTGGTCAAGGCCGGTCATGCCAATGGTAATAAACATACCGCCCAGGATGTTCTTCAGGTAAAAGCCTGCGGAATTGACATCAGTGTTAAATATCCTTGTCAGGTTGTTTTGTCCCAATTCGCTCAATGTAGAGCTAACAGAATGGCCCATATTGGTCATGATATAGGCGATGCAAACTACAAGCCCGAGGAGCATGAAAGTGGTTTGAAGTGTATCGGTATAAACGATGGTTTTCACGCCGCCCTCAAAAGTGTACAGCAAAATAAGCAGCAGAATGATAAAAGTAGCCAGGCCAAAGCTTATGTTCAGGTCTCTCAAAATAAAAAGCTGCAGCACATTGATTACCAGATATAACCTTGCAGTGGCACCCAATGTCCTGGAAATAATAAAGAACAAGGCTCCGGTTTTATAAGATACCATGCCGAAACGGTGTTGCAGGTAGTTATAGATAGAGGTAAGATTTAGCCGGTAATAAAGAGGAAGTAACACGAATGCCACAACGAAATAGCCGATCAGATAGCCAATTACCACCTGGAAATAGGAGAAGGCGGCAGAGCCAACTGTACCTGGTACGGAAACGAATGTAACGCCACTTAAGGAAGTGCCGATCATGCCAAAAGCCACGAGCATCCAGTTGGACTTTTTGTTTCCAATAAAAAAGGAGTCATTATTGGAATTGCGTGAGGTGAAATAAGCCACCACAAGCAGCAGCACGAAATAACCAATCACAAATGAAAGCAGAAGCGTAGATGACATAGGTTGTTTTATCTAATTATAGGGTTACAAAGAAGAAGATTTTTTGAAGATAAAAAAATTTGTTTTCCAAAACGGAGGGCATGCTGGTAATTATCAAAGTTTTACATATTAACTGGAGTTGGGAGTTGGGGAAATTGGCAATAGGCAATTGACAATGGGCAAATGGAGTTACGGGTTATGGGTTATGAGCGGAGGCGTACATTTGTTGCGTTATCATGGATCAACTTTAGAAATTGATCGAGTTTAAAAGTTTTAGGGTTTTCATTATGATTGGATCTCTTGCTATTTTTTGTGGTTCCAAAGCCGGTAATAATACTTTGTATATACAACAGGCAAAAAGCCTGGGCGTTTTGATGGCTTCACATAATGTAACAATGATATATGGTGGAGGCAAAAACGGACTTATGGGATGCGTAGCGGATGCCATTATGCAAAATGGAGGGATCGTACGTGGTGTGATTCCTCAATTGCTGATTGAATGGGAAAGCCAGCACAACGAGATCAGTGAGTTGCTGGTGGTGGAAGATATGCACCAGCGGAAACGCAAAATGTATGAAATGTGTGATGCCGCGTTGATCTTACCTGGCGGTTTTGGCACACTGGATGAACTTTTTGAATTGCTCACCTGGAACCAACTTTCGCTACATGACAAAAGAGTGTTCCTTTTAAATGCGGGTGGTTTCTATGATCATTTGCTGGCCCATTTACAATTATTAACCAATGAAGGTTTTTTGTACGGGAATTTAGAGGATCAAATCACGGTTCTGAATGAGCCGGAAGAATTAGTGAAATACCTATTTTAAAAGCCTATGTTGTATCCGAAATTTACGACGGGTTTATTGCTGTACGGCGAGTTGGGATCCTGAAGGACGTCGTAAAAGACAGCCATAATCATGGCACCGCGACCGGATGGAATGACTACACCGGCTCCTGCCAAGAGGCTGGGAACGATCTTTCCATCGAGCTTGTTTTCCTGGCGGGGAGATGTATAGTACAGGATCTCTTTTCCGAAGACATAATTAGCCTCAGGCTGGAGCTGGAGCATGAAATTCCGGATAGGATAAACGCGGCCGAATAAGTTTAAGCCGGTAACGCCCTGGGCAACTTTGCGGTAGGCATCCCCATTGGTATAGCGCTCTTTAACGCTAATGTATTGTAAATTGACACCGGCCCCAGCTGCTAATCGCTCTGTGAAGCGGTAGCCCAACTGGGGTGAAACGTTAATGAGTGTATAATCGCCAAAGGTCAATCCGAAGTTGCCACCCAGGAACCAACGGTCTGAAGGCCCTTTTTCCTCTTCTTCCTGGGCTATTACCAATTGTGACAGACAAATAAATGTAACCAGGGTAAGAATTTTCTTTAAGCTGTTTTTCATACTTAGTTGTTTATTATATAGATACATAAACGTTCGCCAAAAGTATAATTTAAAAAAGTACAACAAAATCGATGAGATTTCATAAACAGTTTTGGGACCAGTTTTATTGTGGCACGCTTTTAACTATATATGAAGTATTATCAAATGAAAAACTATGGACCCGGTGCTAAAGGATGTGGGCGGTATAAAGGCCAGGACAAATGAAGGTTTTAACCTGGGAATGGCTATTGCAGTTCTTCTGATCTTATTGCTTTTTGTTGCGGCAAGTTTTTACATCTTAATTTCCAGTTACTTGGAAATTAATTAAATTTTTAGAGTGTAGTTTATTACTGATTGAGGCTTTGGACGTTTTCTAAATATCTGATGCTATTGCTGTGTTTGAGTTAATAGATTTTGTTATCCGCACTACTTTTGCTTCATGCTTAATGAATTGACTATTTCTGCGGCTACCGAATGTGACGTTCCACAATTGGTTTATTTGGTCAATAGCGCCTATCGTGGGGAATCATCAAAAAAAGGCTGGACAACAGAAGCAGACCTGCTTGGCGGCACCCGCATTGATGAGACGTCCTTAACAAACCTGATCAAGAGACCAGGGGCGTGCCTGTTAAAATGTATAGACGGTAACGGAGTGATGGCAGGCTGTGTGTACCTGCATCGGCAACATGACGAGATGTATTTAGGTATGCTTACGGTATCGCCGGAAAAACAAGCATTGGGAATAGGTAAACGGCTCCTGGAAGCTTCGGAAAAATATGCACAGCAGCAGGACTGTAAAGCGATTGTGATGTCAGTGATTTCCGTACGCGATGAATTGATATCATGGTATGAAAGGAGGGGGTATTATAAGACAGGTGAAACGCAATCTTTTCCTAATGATCCGCGTTTTGGCATTCCAAAGCAGCCGCTTGAGTTTGTGGTGATGAAGAAGAAGTTGGATAAGAAGTATGATGAGATTGTGTAGGGAAAGATTGCGTTTCATTCATCACTGAATGTCTATCAATAATATTTCCTCATCATCTGTAAGGTTTACTTCTTTGATCAAACCATAACCCGGCGCATAGTATTTATGTTCTTGTACGTCCGGTTCCAGTCTTGTGAAGTTTCGTGTTTTGATGCAATTGTTGAAAGTGCCAAGGGATGTTGTCACTGTAATGCCAGTTTCCAAGACTTCTGCTTCATCTTCTGCGTGGTTCACATAATATTCTTCCCGGTAAGTAATACCAACCTTTGGTTTGGCCAGCATGATGATGCCTGGCAGTGCTCCGTCCACTCCTGCCTCCCATGAGCCGGCATGGTCTTTCAGTGTACCATTTGGATTGTAATTATTCACTTGCTCACCAAAATACCACACGGTACCGTCGTTGTGCTGTGCATACCAGTCAAAGGTCTCTTCAATTAGTTTTCCATCAAGATATTCCTTGACATTGACCACGATGCAGGTAATGCCCAGAATCTTTTTAGTTGTGTTCAGTCGTTGTTCTATTACTTTTTCCAGGCCATCCTCTGTTTCTCCTTCAAATATGTACTTTTTTCCCAGCTTAAAGGGTGCCCAAGGATTGGTAATATTGGTGCTGTTGGTGAATTTTTCCGGTCTCACATCCGGATCGTATTTGCCGTTTTTTGAAGGCGTATGGTGGTCCTTTTTGCAAGCAGTAAGCAGTAGCACTATTAGTGCTAACAGAAATGTGAGGTGTTTCATGTTGAAGGTTTAAAAAGATAGATAACAGGGAAATGAAATTTGGTTGGGTGATCTGAAAAAAGTTATTAGAATTTATGGGTCATTCCTATACCCAGACCAAAACTATAAGGAAATGTTTCCACCACATTGTCTTCTGTAATCGGAGATAGGGCATACCGGAAAGCAGGGCGGAGGGATATAAACATTTTTTTATGTACTCTGTATTGTAATTCAGCATCGACAGCAAGGGACCAATAAAATGGTTTGGCGCCATTTAATTTGTTAATGAACACAATTTCCTTGTTTGGCGTTTCTTCTATTTCCACTTCCACTTTTGCACTTGTCAACAAATTGGCTTCGATGCCAACTCCTGGTCTGAAAGTGAATTTATCTTTTGTAAAAGAATATTTAATTACTAAGGGCACGCTTAAGGATTGCAAGGTATGTTCTGCTTCTGCAGTTGTCATACTATCACCAACTGCAGGTGGTGCGCTTGAACCTGGTTTAATAAAGGCATAACCTGATGACGTGATATACTTAAAAGCAATACTTCCGGCAGGCTCCTGAAAGGCATATAATTTTTGCGGGCTAATGCCTATGGTTGTATGAGAATAAATAAGGCCGGTTTGCAGTGCCCATTTTTTTTTAAGTTGTCGTGCAGCTAAAATACCTCCCGAGAAAGAAGGTTCATGCACTTCACTGTGTTTGATGCTATTTATGGCATTGGGTAAATCACTATCGAGTTTATAATTCACTTGCTCATAGGATGCAGTGCCGGTAATAGACCAGTAAGACTTACTATATTTTAAATTAGCGTTTTTTAAAGCAGCATTACTAATATTCAGAACAGGAACCTGATGTATGCTGTTCATTAGTTGTTGGCCTGTTCTATTTGCACTTATGAGTTCATTTGCTACAGCCAATGTTGCTTTTTCTTTTAACACCCTATCCTTATTGTTCAAACTGTTGTCAAAGTCGTTGTCATGTTTTGAAGCAGGAACAGTTAATTTATTAAAGCTGTGAAGGTTTTTATTTGTAGTTGACGTAGTAGTGTTGTGAGCAGGCTTATTTGTTGTCACCTGCTGCTGAGGCATTCCTGGTGTGCCAGGCTTTTTAGTACCAGACTTGTTAGTAATTGTATTTTCTTTTGAATGATCAAAACCTGTTTTCAGGATACCAGATTCGTACAAAATTATTCCCGCCAAAAGCAGCAGGAAAAAAATAGCTATTCTTTTCCAGGCTGTGTATTTTCTTTTGTAAGCTGCTGCATCCTGTTTATCAAGCAGCACATTCAAATTTTCCTTAACAGCAGGAGAAGGCGCTTCCTCATGATGCTCTAGTGCTGAACGAAACAGGTCATCAATATTGTGTACATCTTCTTTCATAAGCCATTATTTACAATAAGCTGATTTTTGGCCATTATTGCTTTTTGCAGGAAAGACCTTGCATCGGCAAGGTTCGATTTGGAAGTACCCTCAGCTATACCTAAGAGTTCGGCAATTTCCCGGTGTTTATACCCTTCAAATACGTACAAGTTGAGAACAATGCGGTAACCAGCAGGAAGCGATTGTATCAGGGCTAGCAACTCTTTTGCATCCAGGTTGGATGTTATATCTGATTCGCTAGCTAAATCATAACTCACATCATCAAGATTAATAACCGGGTGCAGACGTAATTTACTCTTGTATCTCAATAATGCGCAGTTTACCATAATTTTCCGTATCCACCCTTCAAAAGAACCACTTCCTCTAAAGTTTTTGATGTAAGTAAATACCCTAATAAAACCTTCCTGTAATATCTCTTCTGCCTCGGCCTTATTTTTTGAATACCGCATACAGACGCCCAGCATTTTGGGGGCATAAAAATCATAAAGCTTTGACTGAAAAGCCCTATCACCTGCAACACACCCCTTGATGAGCAATTGTTCCGTATCTGGCAAATGACTGGTTTTATCAGACATAGATATACAGTCTTTAGCAAATGGTTGGGTTACTGCAAAAAATCCTGAAGAAAAAAATAAAGCATCTTCTTTTCAGGAAGGCCATGGAGAATCAAGCCGGCAGGATTTTCATCACCTAAAGGTAAAATATAAATTCAGGAGCGAAGAGGGTTTTAGGGATATGAAGGTGATCGATGCTATTTACAGGAATTTGCAGAGTGGCAAAAAAAGTAATCCTATAAATTCTTTCTCAAAACGAGATATACGATCAATCCTAGTACTGGAAATGAAATAATGACCAGTGTCCAAAAGGCTTTGGCCAAAAGGGAAAGGTCATCTCTTTTAAAGAGGTTGACCAATGCCCAGATCAAAACAATGAACCAGATGATGAAAGCAACTATAATAACCCAGAAAACTGAACTTGCGGTATCCATGGTAAAAGGTATTGCTTCATTTACAAATATACCATTTTGACCACGAAGACCTATAATACCAGGTACGAGGTTAGAGGTTAAAGGTTAGAGGTAGGAGGTGCGAAGTAATAAAGCCCTGATAGGTGTGGCTTTCAAATGGTATTATTTCACCAATACCAATTTTTCCTGGCGCACGTCACCTGTAGTATCACCTGTTATTGTTATGAAATAAACACCTGCATTCAGATTTTGTGTTGGTATAACGGCCTCTACCCTACCACTTTTTATGGAGTATGCACGCTTGTAAACAACTTTACCAAAGGCGTCCATTACCTGCAGGGTTTCCTGCCTTGCCTTGCTGCCTGTGAGCACCAGTTGGACATCCTGACCTGCAGTTACAGGATTTGGCCACAACACAAGCCCGGCACCTGAATTGTTTTTAAGATAAACAACCTGTGCATATTTGAAGCTGCCATCTGTATCGATTATCCGTAAACGATAATACGAAGGGATTGCCCTGGCGGCATCTTCGAAGCGGTAAGTAGTGGTTGTATAGCTCTCTCCTTTTGCTTTTACCGCTCCTATATCATTAAAGCGGGTTCCATTGTCACTGCGTTCAATGATGAATTTATCAGTATTGTTTTCGGTGGCTGTAGCCCAATGGAGCAGGTTTTTCCCGTTTACTGAATTGCCTTTAAAATAAAGCAGTTCAACGGGTAGTACAGTCATTGGTGCATACATGGTGATGGTGTTAGAATTAGCTGTAGTTGAGGTTACACAAGACTGATCGGAGGTAAGCGTGCAACTAACCTGATCTCCATCACTTAGAGCAGGACTGCTCCAGTTATCAGAGCTGCCTGTTTGTACAACAACCCCATTCTTCTTAAAGTCGTAGACAGGGCTTGTGCCTCCATTTGTTGCTGTTGCTGTAAATGTTACCGGCACATCTGGCAAGGTGGTGCTGCTGGACAGGGTAACAGAAGGCGTGACATAACTACTTACATTATATGAAATGGTAGTTGAACGCTGTTCGTTGCAGCCGCCGCCTGTAACTGTGAGGGTTACCTGGTGCGTACCCGTCGTATTATACAATACCTGAGTGACAGGATCATCATAAATGGATTCGGTAACTCCGTTTGGCTTGCGAAAACTCCATTCCAGCGAGCCTTCGGAGTTAGCGTAGGTAGATGCAGTAGCATCGAACGATACTGTATTACCATTGCAGATATCTGAAACCGAGGAAGTAAATGAGGCTACCGGGGGATAGTTGGTGACGTAAGGAAAGATATATAAAGAAATATCTAAACCCCATGTGTTTGCGGTATTATACCAGGCATCATCACTCCATTGCTCCCATGTAGCAGAAGGCGTAGTCTCACCATCTATATTACTGTAGATACCCAGTGTGTCCCTCGGACTACAGCTATAACAAAGACTGGAAAGGTCTATACTCACGAAATACTTTTTAGATGCAGGCAACTCAATGGCATTTACGAAGTTGAATTGTGTCGGATATCCGCTGTTTACATTACTTGCAATTGTACCAATAGTAACATCGGAACTACCCAACAAAGTACCTGGTGAGCCGCTTGTACCGTCATACACCTTAGCACTAATCACTTTACTTGTATTTGAAGAAGCTGCATGGTTGAAGTAAACGATTGCTGAAGTAAGATGCGTGGCTGTACTTGCGGAACCATCAAAGTACATCGCTTTTTGTTTATGCTCGTACCTATTTAAACCAATTGCATACTCCCCTGTACTTAATGTGTAAGCTCCAGCACTCCAGGAATCAGATTCAGTATCGTTCATTATCTTACAAACACTGGCTTCATTCACAGTAATATACCCTGTTTTGGTTTCTACATCCGATCCGTTGGCATTGGTTGCAGTAAGGCTAACTACATAAGTGCCTGGCGTATTATAAACAACTGTAGGTGTTTCTGCCGTACTGGAGGCTGGTGTGCCACCTGAAAAAGTCCATGCCCAGGATGTGGCATAATTAGAAGAATTGGTAAAAGTAATGCTGTTGCCGGCCCTGATCGTTGTTTGTTCTGCTGAAAAGTCGGCTGTTGGCGGTAAAGTCAGCGT
>CBKWHA010000106.1:0-16680 GCA_966674115.1 uncultured Chitinophagaceae bacterium | reverse complement strand
AAACACTGAATACCTGGCTCAATAAAGAATGGAGAAAGGGTATGCAAAGTTCAGGCAATGTAACAGAACTGCAACTAACAAATGTTTTCGTAAAGCCACAACATTTAGTGATCCGCAGTAATTGCACTGGCACCCTGACCTTAAAGATCAATGAGTTAAACTGGTCTTTATAACCTCTCTCTAAACAGGTATTGTATCAGGCTCTCATTTCGGCCGGAGCATCTACTTGAACCGGAATTTCGATCTTTTGAGAACGGAAGGAGAAATATTTCTGAGCCAGGTAACTGAAGGTGACAACTAAAGCAGTAGTAAGGACCATTGATGGCGTAGGGTACCATCCAAAAACGTCCACAAATAGTTTTAAAAGGAAATAATTCTGAGCTATACAAGCCATTGCCACCATAAAATAACGGATAAACTGGGTGCGCCGACGTAGAAAAGAACCCTGAAATACAACGTACATGCTCAGGTAAAATCCTATTGGGAAAGTCATGCAAAAGGCAACAATAAAGGCAGCAATATGTGAACTCACCGCAAATAACCCTAGTTCAACCACCTGGTTTTGAAAAATAAAATTGTGAGCCAGGAAGAAAATAAAAATATTTAGTGCCGTATTTCCACCACCACATGCCGCATAGCGGTAGGTTTGCAAAGGCATGAATTTACGGAAGACCGGATAGAAAAAATCTACCAACCCCAGTATACCCTGCCTAATTTGATGATGAATTCTTTGCATAAACGGCGAATATAAATTCTTCCAGTGTTTCATGGGCCGATTTTTTAGTTAAGTGTTTTGAAAAATTAAGCCTGCCAAACTGAATAACTTTTGAAAAGATATTATTTCATATATAATCAACAAGCCAGAACTTTAGGCATAGTGATAAAACTTATTGATAATCAATGTCTATTATTAAACTAACCATTCTATATTTTTTTAAAACCGCCCTCTTCATCTATCTTGCACCGCAAACTAAGTGTAATGAGTATAGTAGCACAGATCAAAGCTGCAACAGCCAAAGCAATAGATGAAATTTATAAAGTTCCAGCTTTTGCCGATGATGTTTTGGTAAATACAACAAAACCTGAATTTGAGGGTGATTATACAGTTGTTTTGTTCTCATTTGTAAAACAATTAAAAAAGTCGCCGGAACAACTAGGTAATGAGATAGGACAATATCTGATTGCCAGCCAACAGGATTTATTCACAGGATTTAATGTCATCAAGGGATTTTTAAACCTTTCTGTTAACGATACTTATTTCACTGATTTTCTTCAACGACATTTTAATGATCTTTCGCTTGGCAAATCCAATGCAAAGGGTAAAAACATTATTGTAGAATACTCCTCTCCCAACACCAATAAACCGCTTCATCTTGGCCATTTACGTAATAACTTTTTAGGCTGGAGTGTGGCTGAAATTTTAAAAGCTACAGGAAATAATGTCTTAAAAACGTGTATCGTTAATGACCGTGGTGTACACATTTGTAAAAGTATGATTGCATGGCAATTATTTTCAAATGGTGAAACTCCGGAAAGTACAGGCATTAAAGGTGATCATTTTGTTGGAGACTACTATGTTCGTTGCGAGAATGAAATAAAAAGACAAGCGGCAGCATTAGCTGAAAAGTCAGAAAAGGGTGATTACGAAGACTTTGATGCTGATACCAAGGAGAAACTGATGGCCATACACGCACAATTAAGTGCAATCATCGGTAATGGTGAAAAGGAAAAAGAAAAGAGGAAAAAACTGGATGAAGAACGCACAGACCTGCTGCGTGCTAGTACTCCAATCATGAAATTAACCCAGCAGATGCTTATTGACTGGGAATCCGGCAAACCAGAGGTTATTGAATTATGGAAAAAGATGAATAATTGGGTTTATGCTGGATTTGAGAAAACCTACCACAGGATAGGTTCTGACTTTGATAAAATGTATTATGAAAGTGAGACTTATCTGCCTGGGAAAAAGTTTGTAGAAAAAGGGCTGGAAACAGGAATTCTTTACCGTAAAGAAGATGGTAGTATATGGATCGATCTGACTAGTGAAGGCCTGGATGAAAAGCTGCTCTTGCGTCGTGATGGCACTTCGGTTTATATTACTCAAGACCTTGGCTTGGCACAACAGAAATATGAGGATTTTCCATATGATCAAAGCATCTATGTGATAGCAGACGAACAGAATTATCACATGAAAGTTTTACAACTGATCCTCAAAAAATTGGGTATGCCCTATGCTGATGGTATTTATCACTTGAGCTACGGAATGGTAGAACTGCCCAGTGGTCGAATGAAAAGCCGTGAGGGTACGGTAGTTGACGCTGACGACTTGGTTGCAGAAATGGTAACGGAGGCTGAAAAGAAAACCAGTGAACACAGCCGGATCGAGGATTTTACACAGGAGGAATTAAATGAATTGTATGAGACTATTGGCGTAGGTGCTTTAAAATACTTCCTACTGAGAGTAGATCCGAAGAAAAAAATGATCTTCAACCCTGAAGAATCCATTGAGTTTTATGGATTTACCGGACCATTTATCCAGTATACACATGCAAGGATAAAGTCAATTCTAAGAAAAGAGGCTGTCAATGAAACTTATTCTGATACATTCAGTGCCGGCGGTTTACTAAAACTGGAAAAAGACCTACTGCTTTTATTGGAGCAATATCCGAATGTTATTCAACAAGCAGCAGATGAGCATAATCCTTCAGTGATTGCCATTTATGCCTTTAACGTGGCAAAGACTTATAATACTTTCTATACAGAACATTCTGTTTTGAATGCAGCATCAGAAGAAAAGAAACAATTAAGGCTTCGACTTTGCCAGATGACTGCCAACATTATTAAAAACAGCATGCAGTTGTTGGGAATTAAGGTTCCGGAACGGATGTAAAATAAAAAACCTCAACTGTTTAAAAGTTGAGGTTTTTTTATTGTAGTTTAAGGTTGGCTATACAATATTGCCGCTCTTTAAATGAGGTGGATCAATGTCAAGAGCTAAACTTGCCTTACAATCCTGGCATTTCTACTTTTTTCTTGTTTTTAGCCAGGCTTGGGTCCATTTCTATGGCTTTATCGCAAAGTGCAATACCTTTCTCCTTCTCCCCTTTCTTTTGGTAACTCAAACCAATCATGTACAGAGCGGATGCATTTTGTTTATCGAGTCCAAGGATCTGATCCCAGTAATCAATAGCCTCAACATATTTCTTAGCGTCATAATGAGCTTCAGCCAACATATTCAGCAAATTCATATCGGTTGGACGACGCTGCAGTGCTTCTTTCAGAATGGCAGTTCCTTCATCGAATTTTTTTGCATTGAGATATGCAATACCCAGATTTTCGAGGTACTCATTATCTCTTTTATACCCTTTTTCTGCTGCCGCCAACATATACTTTAATGAGTTCTGATCATCGTGCATACCATAATACATCAAAGCCAATTCATATAACCACCTGCTTTGACTTGGGTTTAATTCAATTGCCTTTTGAAAATATGGCACAGCTTGCTTATAGTTCAACATGTCAGCATAAGCACGTGCTATCATGTATGGAATTTCTGCATTGGTTGGATCTTCTTTGGCCGCAATGTCCAGGTGTTTTATAGCATCACCATAATATTCATTTTCATAATTGGCCTTACCTATATAAAATGAAACCTTTTCAGAGGGATCAGCCTTTTTTACCAGGTTGGCATATTTAATTGCATCTTCAAACTGGCGCATGTTGAAAGAAAGCAGCATCAATTGCTTATAGGTAGCAACGGAATTGTCGCCCAATTGCTCCAGTTTCTGATATTTTTCTCTTGATTGACCGTAACGGCGTAAGTCGTAGTAAGCAGAAGCCAACTCTGTTAAAATCTGCTTATCTGCTGCATTATATTGGTGAGCTTTTTCAAAGTGCTTTAGAGATTCAGCCCGACGTCCTTTTGCTTTCTCTTCCAGACCTTTCTGGAGGTAAACATTAGCACTATCGCTCTGTGCAAATAAAAATGTAGACATGCCGGCAAATGCAGCAGTCAGAATAATTTTACGCATGGGATATGGTTTTAAAATAGATTTTCAATAGTCTGGATTTCAAAGCCTTACCTATTAAAAGAAACAGCTTACTCAAAAATAAAAGTTTCCGGATAAAGGACATATTAAGAGCCGGAAACTTTAAGTAAAAATTTCATTTAATAAGTATTTACTTTAGGATTATACCAGCTAAAGGGGGTAGATTCACAATTAACTTATAATAATTTTCCTCTCTACCTTCTCCTTTATCAATATTTTGGCTTCGGATTTCAGGGTTATAAACCTTTCCCGATCCCCAGTACTTTTCAGCATCACTGTTAAAGATTTCTTGTGTATACAATTTACCAGAGACATTAATTTCCCAATCATAACGAGGTTCCGGAGTTAGATTTATGACTATCAGTAAATCGTCAGCTCTATTATTTCCCTTCCGCCGGTATACGATCACGCATTCATTACGGTGGTTTAAATCAATCCAATCAAATCCATAAATGTTAAACTGGTTTTCATATAATGCCGGATTGCTGGTGAGTAGATAATTTAAATCGCGCACACATGCCTGTATACCGCTGTGCGAAGGATATTGCAATAAATACCAATCCAGCTCAGATTTGTAATTCCATTCGCTTGTTTGACCAAATTCATTACCCATAAATATCAATCGTGCGCCAGGGTGCGTCCACATATACGTATACAAACTGCGCAGGTTGGCACATTTTTGCCAATCATCACCAGGCATTTTATAGATCATGGGCGATTTGCCATGTACTACCTCATCATGGCTTAATGGCAGCATGAAATTTTCATCATAATAATACATCATGCTGAACGAAAATTTGTCCTGGTGATATTTCCGGAAGAAAGGATCAATCTTAAAGTAATCCAAAGTATCGTGCATCCAGCCCATCATCCATTTCATGCCAAACCCCAAGCCTCCTGTAAAAGTTGGTTGGGAAACACCGGGCCAGTCTGTTGATTCTTCGGCAATTGTTTGCACGTCTGGAAAATCGCGATATATAGTCTCATTGAGATCTTTAATAAAAGCTATGGCTTCCAAATTACCATTACCGCCATACTCATTTGGCTCCCATTGGCCATGTTCGCGCGAGTAATCCAGCTTCAACATGGAAGAAACAGCATCAACACGAATGCCATCAATATGAAACAAGTCGAACCAGAAACGTGCACTGCTTATCAGAAACGACTTAACCTCTCCTCTCTTATAGTTAAAAATATAACTGTTCCAATCCGGATGGAAACCCTTCCGCATATCAGCGTACTCATAAGTGTGTGTACCATCAAACATAAACAGCCCATGGGCATCGTAAGGAAAATGAGAAGGCACCCAATCCAGGATAACGCCAATACCTGCCTGGTGTAATTTATCGATCAGATACATTAACCCCTCTGGTGCTCCAAACCGGGAAGTGGGGGCAAAAAAACCGGTACATTGATAACCCCAACTTCCGTCAAAGGGAAACTCCATCACCGGCATGAACTCCACATGCGTAAATCCCATATCCTTTACATAAGGCACTAACAACTCTGCAATCACGTGATAATTGTTGTATGTCTCCTCGTTATTTCTATCGGGCCGCATCCAACTAGCCAAATGAACTTCATATACACTCCAAGGTGATTGCAAAGAGTTCTTTATTTTTCTATTGGCCATCCACTCTTCATCATTCCACTGGTAATCAAATTTCCAGGTAATGGTTGCCGTTGCCGGTTTGCGCTCCCAAAAGTTAGCAAATGGATCACCTTTTTCTGTTATTCTGTTCTGATGTCCAACTATATGGTACTTGTACAATTCACCCTTGGAAACGCCGGGTATAAATCCCTCCCAAATGCCACTTTTATCCCATCGGGGAAAAAGCACATGGGTATCAGGATTCCAATGATTAAAGTTTCCAATTACAGAAACCTTCGTTGCGTTAGGAGCCCATACAGTAAAATGAAAGCCATCCTTACCTAAAACATTCATTTTTTTTGAACCAAACTTCTTATAAAGAGAATAGTTTGACCCAGCCTGAAAATATGCTATGTCGTCATCGAACAAAATAGAGTAGTTCCATACAAGTTTACTGGTATCTACAAAGTTCTGATCTTCATATCTGACACCTTGTTTAAAAGAATCTATTGTTGAGGATTTAATTGACACTGATTTGTGCGATTTTTCGTTTGTGACATCCCGTGTATTTTTGGATGCATATTTTGAAGAAGCCTTTTTATTATCGTTTTTCATTTGGTTTTGATATTGGTAAGTCTCATAAAGGTATTAATCGTTACTGTACATTTAACCATTTTAATTGGAAAGTTAAAGATGTGTTTAGTAAATGAGATATTATAGCTCAATACCAATCTTCTTCATTAGAATTGTAGCATTTAAATTGGTACAGATGCCATTTTTTAGGAGGTAATCGAAATACAACTCCTCTCCTTTTACCTGTACATCAAAATGATAGTTTTCAATTTCATTACTGAATTCTTCTTCCATTTGTGCTAATTCTATATCATGAGTAGCAATGATGACAACACCACGCTCTCTTACCATTTGTTTAATCAATGCTTTTGAACCATGATGCCTGTCCAATGAATTGGTACCACGAAGAATTTCATCCAATAAGATAAAAACCGGCTCATGTGTTTTTACAGCATCGACTATTGTCTTCAACTTTTTTAGTTCTGCATAAAAAGTTGAGGTACTTTCTGCCAGGTTGTCCTCAATGCGCATACTACTCATTAAGCGCATTTGTGAAAAGAAAAATCGCTTTGCGCAAACAGGAGCTCCCATTTGTGCCAATAATATATTAACACCAAGGCTACGCAGGAATGTACTTTTGCCGGCCATATTGGAACCTGTAACGATGGCAATTTTTGGATTTCCCTGCATTTTGAAATCATTGGTGATTCTTTTGGCACCAGGAATGAGCGGGTGCCCAATTTCTTCTCCTTCCAATGAAAAATACTGGCCAAAGACAGGCCAACACCAATTTGGATTGTTGAAACAAAGTGTAGCCAGGCTATTCAACACTTCAAATTGTCCAATTAATTGGAACCAGGCAATTACCTTTAACCTGTTCTTTTGTTTCCATTGATTGAGGGCTCTTACCTGCCGTACATCCCATAGCAAAAAAGTATTCAGAAAAATAAATGCCAGCCAATTCAACCGCAGATCAAAGCGGTTTAAAATGTTCTTCAAAAGCTTTATCTGTACAGAAGCAGTTTGTTCATCGGTCTTAACCGATTGTTGCAACTGCAGCAAAAGCGGAGCTTGGAATTCCATTTTTTCTACCCAGGCAACAATCTCCTGGATAGTGTCAACTTCTTTCGTCACTCCATTTAATAATGTATATGGTTTGCTTGCTTTCTTGCTAAAACTTCCGGAAATAATAAAGAATATAATAAAAAATAAAGAGAAGAGTGTAATGCTGATCAGTCCAAAAATTGCGGCAAGACCAATTGAGATTGCGATAATAGAGTAAACCGGAACTACCCAATTCCATCTATTATGTGTAAACAGATCATCCTGATCATCTATCCAGGCCTCTATTCTTCTCTGGGCAGCCAAAGTAACAGGAGTATTCAGAAGAAAAGAAGCTAATTGTTGTCTCCAGTGATATTGGGATGATAATTCCTTAATAGCTTCTTGCCGTGCAGCTATTTCATTACTTGTAAGTGGTGTTAAAAAATTAGCTGCCAGCAAACTCCTCCCCTGCTCGCTACTGCACCTGTTTATAAGCTGAAATAAAGAAGATGGTCCAAAAATATCAAGATCATTGGCATAATCATGTACTGACGGAGCAAAAGAACTGCCATCGTATCTATGAGTATATTGTTCATTTAGAATTAGTAATTCTTCTTCATTAATCTGAATCAGACTAATAGTATTTTCAATTTGCTTGTTATTATCTGTATCTATTGTAACAAGTATAATAAAGCAAAAAATGGCTATTAAAATAGTTATAGCCCCTCCTAAAATAGAAATTGCAAAAAAGCTAAAAGCAACAATTGCTGAAATAACAAAAAGGAGCAACCGCAGCCAACCAAATAGATTTTGCTTCTTTTTTAAAGATAAAAGTCTGCTATTTAAAATGGTCAACTGCTCCTGATATAAAGTTACGGCTGATATAGTTTTTACCATAATGATTTCAAGCCGTTAAGATAAGATGAAATGCTAAAAGGCATTAGAATTCCAGCAGGCGCAATATAAAAGAAAGGTTAAATGGATATAAATCCAGTAAGCATGCAACCTTAAAATAAGTACTATTACAGTTCTGCTTCTTAATTGTCATTTAAATCATCTTCAAACCTACCGGTCATTTTTTCAATAACAATACGGTAGACTATTATTCTTAGCTTTCCTGTACGTGGATGCAACCGCATACGTGATGTCTCAGGGGTTTGAGCTGTTTCACTTATTTTTAACCGGAGCATCCTGTGAACAAATGCCTCCATAGCTTGCGTCCGTTCCTTTTCTTCTTTTATCTCTTCATATTTTCCCCACAAGATCACACTTCGCCAGTTGGTAAAATTTTTCATTTCATCAACTTCGAAACATACGTGCGGATTTAAACGCATCATATGTATTTTCATGCCTTCCTGCGAGTGTGCTATAATATTTTCTCCATCGAATAAATAGCTAATAGGCACCACATATGTCCGTTCCCCATCATAGCAACCAATCCTGCCTATAATATTATTACGTAAGACTTCATTCATTTGTTCTTCTGAGAGATTTCCAACCATTATTTCAGATTTTACAAGTGTAGTTGTAGTAATGCAAGAGTCCGTTTACCAAATTGCAAATAAATAACCTATGAAGTTTAAAATAGGATAAAGTAAAAGGGTAATACAATAATTTTAATTATTCAAAAACAAGATATGCAATTAGCAAATCTTGCTTAACAACAAGAGAATGAAGTCTTATTTCATAGATCACAACACTAATAATTCCTGATTGCTGCTATGTGCATAAATCCATTAAGTGCCCCATGTGAAACAAATTCGACTTCTCCTCCGTCCGCTAATACTTTTTCTATAGCATCTTCTACCGCATCTTTTATATAAGTATTATTTGCTGCTTCTTCTGCACAAACTATTAGTCCTTTTCCCAAATAGGCCTTGAATTCATAGCCTTCTTCTATTACTAATAATTTAACATTTTTTCTTTTGGCAAGGTTCCATACACCTTCAATACCTACTTCCAATTTCCCTTCTTCCAAAGCCCCATCCAACTGTTGCCTCAAATAAATTTCCTTTATTTGTTGCCAATTACAGATATATGGCTGAATAGTTTTTTCAATTTCATCTTCAGAATTATTGTCGCATGTACCTATGATAAAGCTTGTAATCGCGTATGTGTTTCTCGTGATCTGTTTAAAATAAGCCAGGATATTTTTGGATCCCAATACTAGAACTGGTAATGAAAATGCATTAAGAATAATAGACAGGCTATTATCCATTGACTGCAAAAACTTACGCTGTGTATTTTCCCTTTCAACAGAATTACTGATATGATTATTATCCGAAACTTTCAGCAGAATTTTTGAAATCGTTTCCCCCTGGCCTCTATAAACAGCAGCAAAGTTGCTGTTCAAGACAACTAAAAGGTATTCCTTTTCGTTTTTTTTATGATGAACCAACTGCCTGATCTGGAATGAATCAGCGATGTAAAACTTTTCTTCAACATGTACATCCAGGTAAAACACTTTTTGCTCATCTGATGACACCAATACAGCTATGCTTTTTTTATGCGTGTTATAGTCGAGCTTATTGATTAAAACAATAAGTTTATCAAAAACTTCTTTTGCCGACACAAAAGAATAATATTCATAAAGCTCGCTTTTAATTTTTTCCAGAGCGGATTTGAGACGGCCTTCTAAAAGATGCTTAGGAGTCATTTTAGGGTCAAAAGGCAAAAGAATGGTAATAAAAGGCTGAAATTTAAGTTGTTTAATAACAGCCACCTCGTTTCTTAAAATATTGGACTGCATAGCAAATGGTTTTAGGTGTGGTTTTAAAAGGTTACCAAAATTAAATTAGTTTTTCATAGCAGGTAACATTACAGTGGCCCCCAACATTTAAGATAAATATAAATTTAGTTAACTGGTTGGCAGCACATCAATTGTTTTTGTTCAACTCTAAATAAAATTCAATTCTAAGTTCTGAATAACATTGATCAAGCTTATCCTGTATACCCGTAATTCTTTTATGGTCAACGATGCGTAATATCATAGGTTTATTGAGTTTTTTAGTATATTAAAAGGAAATCAGCTTGTCAAGATCGAGATTGTCTAATTTACGTTTATTTTAATAATTATATTATTGAGTGTCATCAGATAGCAAACTGATTATGCTCAATAATAAAAGATTGAAATCTAAATTTAAAACCCTGCATTTAAAAGGTTGAGCTTATGCCTCAAATGCATAAAAAAAGCAATGGGAATTATTATACAAATAATAGGGTCAAGCTTGTACATGGAGGCGGGGAATACTTTAGTTTGTTGGAAGGGTTAATCGATTCGGCCCAGCACTCTGTACACCTTCAAACGTATATTTTTAATATTGATGAGACTGGTAACAAAATTGCAGCAGCTTTGATGAGGGCTGCCCAAAGAGGCATATTGGTATACCTTTTTGTGGATGGTTATGCGTCACAAAATATTTCTAATGCGGTTGTATCGAAGCTTGAAGCTGCAGGTGTTAATTTTCGATATTTTGAACCAATTTTAAAAGGGCAACACTTTTATTTTGGCAGGCGGTTGCACCATAAGATTACGGTCGTTGATGCCCGCTACGCGTTGGTTGGCGGCGTAAATATTGCAAATCGCTATAATGATGTTCATAAAATCAGAGCATGGATGGATATGGCCGTATTGGTTGAAGGAGAAGCAGCGGTTGAACTACACCAATATTGCTATGCTTTATGGAGTAAAGAAAAGGCACCACCTATGCTCCCACCTTATTTTAAAGACTACCTGCCTACAATACCCAAAAATGAAAAATGTTCCGTCCGGGTAAGACGTAATGATTGGGTAAAAGCAAAAAGAGAAATCTGGAAAACCTATTTCTGTCTTTTTCATAATGCCACTGAAAGCATTACTGTCATGTGCAGCTACTTTTTACCTGGGCAAGAACTTCGAAATGCACTAAGTAAGGCAGCCAAAAGAGGTGTCAAAATAAAAATAATTCTGGCAGGTCCTTCTGATGTATTATTGGCCAAATTTGCTGAAAGATTTTTTTATAATTGGATGCTGCGACATCATATAGAAGTTTATGAATATCAACCTACCGTACTCCATGCTAAAATGGCTGTTGTTGACAATCATTGGGTAACAATAGGTTCTTATAATATCAATAATATAAGCGCATATGCCAGTATTGAATTAAATGTAGATATCAGGAACAAACCCTTTGCAAACCAAGTACAAAAGGAACTAAATGAAATTATAATCAGGGACTGTATTAAAATAAAGCCTGAAAAATATAAACTTTCCTTTCCTTATATAACTCCTCTTCTGCAAAGACTTTCCTATGAAATTATCCGCATGGTGCTATACCTGTTTACATTTTATTTTAAACGGGAAGAATGAGCCAGAGATCATTATTTTCTAATTCCCTTTTATTCTTTTTAAAAGAGAATGTACAGTTTCTTCATTCCATTTTGCAAAGCGGCCACGCTGCACAACCAGCTCATTTTCTGAAGGATGTTGGAGAAAATAATGGAAGACAAATTTCTCTCTAGGATTGTACCAGCCCACTATTTGACCAAATCTAAGATCGTTAAAAACCAAAGTATCACTCCATTTTTCCACCGTATAATAACCTTGCGAGAAACGGCGTAAATGTTGCAAATTTTCATGATCATGAATAGCGTTTAATAACGAATCTCTCCGTGGAAAATACTCCAGATCTATTTTTTCTTTTGTATCAAATACAGATCGATAGCCTATATAAAACCCTGTAGAATCCCCAACAACAATATACCACAACCAATTATTAAGGGGGGTTGGAGTAACCAAATACTTCTGATATTGGACGCTTTGTTGTGCCAAACTATGCTTTACATCTGTATCAACGTTAATTTTATTGATTATGGCATAAATAAGATATAAGCAGCTTAGTCCAATACCTGCCCTCCACCAGATCTTTCTTCTTTTATGATTATTAGCCAATAATATTAGAGCAATAAATGCAACTAAGGGCCAAATTGTAAAGAGAGGATCCGCAACAAAAAGTGTATGAAAAGAAATACGTTCATGGCTGAATGGCTCAAACCAACCAGTACCATATGCATTGAAAGCATCAATAAAAAGATGAGTGAAAATATTGATACCCCAAAGTAATACCCATGTTTTTAATGCAATTCTTTTTAGATACCATCGCCTGGCAAGCAATGCCAATATGCCGGTTATTAGAATAGCAAAAAAGATGGAATGCGTAAATCCCCGGTGCGCCATAAGGTTTTCAGCTGGCTTAAGCCAAACAGAAGCAATAATATCAATATCAGGAAGGCTTTGTGCAATTACGCCCAAAAGCATAGCCCTTTTTCCAAGCTGTTTTCCTGCTATAGCTTCACCAATGCATGCTCCTAAAACAATATGAGATAATGAGTCTATATGTAGATTTTTAGAAAGGCAATTTTACAATTTTCCCTGTTTTCTAAAGCAGGAACTATTTTTTGTAATTCATATTATGCTGATTGTAGGTAATAAAATTAAGGCAGCCGTTTCAAGGGCTGCCTTAGCAACAAATTATCTGTATCTTTTCAGGACTATCTCATCTCTTTGATATCAACAACATCCATATCAGCATAATTGAGATTTTCACCTGCCATTCCCCAAATAAAGGAATAATTGCTGGTACCACAGCCAGAGTGAATAGACCATGATGGAGAAACTATGGCCTGATGGTTTGCCACCAACATATGTCTTGTTTCTGTAGGTTGACCCATAAAATGGAATACTCTTTGATTTTCAGGTACATCAAAATAAAAATAAACTTCCATTCTGCGGGTATGTGTATGAGAAGGTATGGTATTCCATACACTTCCGGTTTTAAGAACTGTCAGACCCATTACCAGTTGGCAACTTTTAAGCCCCTCTAAATGGATGTATTTGTATACTGTTCTTTCATTTGCAGTTTCTACTGCACCCAGATTGGTTGGCGCTGCTTGTTCTTTAGGCAGGAACTGAACGGGGTATGTTTGATGTGCTGGTGCCGATAACAAGAAGAAAACCGCAGGATTTGCAGGATCAGCACTTTCAAAAGTCACCTCCTTACTTCCTTTACCAGTATAGAGGCAGTCCAGCTTAGTCAATACTTGAGCCTTACCATCAACAGTTACAGTACCCTCACCACCAACATTGATCACGCCCAATTCCCGGCGTTCCAGGAAATATTCAGCTCTCAATTCCGGATGATTAGGCAGTTGTAACTTACCATCTACAGGTACTGCTCCCCCTGCAATTACTCTGTCATAATGAGTATACACCAACTCGATAGAATTTTTCTTCATTAGGTTCTCCATCAGGAAATTAGCACGCAATTCCTGTGTGTTCATTTGGCTTGTCTCTTTCGGACCTATTTGAAATCTTACTTCCATAGTAGATAAATTTATCGGGCCATCCAGCCCCCATCAACGTTTAAAATTGTTCCATTTATATAACTTGCTGCTTCTGAACTCAAGAAAACAACAGGGCCATTAAAGTCTTCAGGTACTCCCCAGCGCCCGGCAGGTATTCTGTCCAAAATTGCTTGTCTTCTTACAGGATCTTCACGTAAAGCCTGCGTATTATCAGTTTCAATATATCCAGGTGCTATACCGTTTACATTGACGCCACGTGCAGCCCATTCATTAGCAAAAGCCTTCACCAAACCGGCAACTGCCGATTTACTGGCCGTATAACCAGGTACATTAATTCCTCCCTGGTAAGAAAGCATAGAGCAAATAAAAATAATTTTTCCCGATCCCTTTGCCTGCATGTCTCTCCCAATTTCCCGGGTCAGGACAAACTGCGCATCCAGATTAACAGCAATTACCTTATCCCAATATTCATCCGGATGCTCGGCTGCTGGTTTGCGCATAATTATACCTGCATTATTGACCAAGATATCAATGGACGGATTTTCTTCTTTTACTTTTTTAATGAACTCGTACAGAGCTTCACGATTACTAAAATCACACTTGTAGGGTTTGAATGTTCTTCCCGTAGCAATTACTTCCTTTTCCACTTCACTACCAGAACTTTCCAATCCGGAAGAAACACCAATAATATTTGCGCCTGCTTCTGCCAATGCGACTGCCATTCCTTTTCCAATTCCGCGCGCACAACCTGTTACCAATGCTGTTTTACCTGTAAGATCAAATAATCGTTGAATATTCATTTCTGTTTCACTGTTTTAATAAATTGTACTTATCCAGACTAAAGAGCTTAATAAGGCGCCAAACTTACAACTATAAGAGAAAATGAATGCAAAACAAATTTCAAAAACAAACGATTCTTCTCATCCCAAATAACAAAAAATAGCTTAACACCTATCATATCTTCTAAATATTTCCATTGTGACCAACACTTACCATAGAAAACGGGAAAGAATAGACATATTGAGTTTTTTAATAATAATAAATATAATATACCCTGTACGATTAATTAAAAATCAACAAAAAACCCCTCACTAAGGAGGGGGTAATTTTATAAGGCGATTATTATTTTTTCCTCTTAGTTTTCATCGGACAGAGGACGCCTTAGTTTTCAAGGTTTGGATAGAAATACGGATTTCAAAAACGGTTCGCTACAGTTGGATTGGATTAAAGAAGTTGACTGATATTGGATTTAAACTTTTGGTTTTTCTTTGGATGAATGGATTAAATAACTACTTACGAAAATGGTTCAACAATTGGATACGGATAGAATTATATTTATCAATCAACTTCATTACAAAAGTAAACAGTCAGACTAAGCTCTGCAATTGCAGTTTTACTCTATTTTAGAAATACAGCATTTACCAATGAAATCGTATATGCAGCAGAAAACACACTAAACATGGATCGTAAGATTACGTATCAAAACAATCGTAATTTATACAACAACCAGAAGGAGGTTACTTTGCTTAATTTGAAAAAATAGTATAATTATTTCTCAAGGTTTAATATCCAAATGGTTTCTGAGGGTATTTTCCAATCCTTATTAGTGAATTCGTGTGCAGTTGAGTTAACTATATTCCTAGCCCTGAGGAAGCCATTTGTTCTTTCGGAGAACCTGCTGACATCAACTGTTTTCTCTTCAGCAGCAGTGTTCATCACGACCATTACTGTTTGTTCTTTATCATAGCGGAAATAAGTGTAGACCCAATCTTCCGGAACATACTGCATTAATTTTCCGGTTTTAATAGCAGGCGACAGCTTACGAAAGTTGGCTATGGTTCTTGTCCAGTTAAATATCTCATTTTCCTGCTCACTCCTACCACTTGCTGTAAACTTATTTTGCTTATCTTCTTTCCAGCCTCCCTGGAAATCAAGCCGCACCCAGCCATCGGGGTTAGATACACCTTTCATTAATATTTCAGTACCATAGTACATTTGAGGAATACCACGTGTGGTAAGCAGCCATCCAATTCCCATCTTTAATTTATCAACATCTTCACCTACCTGAGATAAAAAGCGTGTCATATCATGATTGTCTAAAAAATTAACATGCTTCATAGGGTCAATATAAACGAAGTCATTTGCCAAAGTTTGATATAGCTTGTTCACGCCCTCTGTCCAACCAAAGTTTTGGGTTAAGGCAGGATTGATACCATAAAGGTTCGTTTGAAAGTCTGTAACACCAGGCAGGTTACTTTTAAACGATAAATTAGCAATGTTGTTCCGGGTAAAGTAGGCCTGGTTCAACATACCGTGTACCCAGGTTTCACCAAACATGGTAATTTTAGGATATTCATCCAACAAAGCCTGGTTACACCGATTCATGAATGGCAGATCATTATATATATATGTGTCAATACGCCAACCATCCACCCCAAATTCTTCAACACTCCATATAGCATGTTGGATTAAAAAGTTTGCTACAAAAGGATTATTTTGGTTCAGATCAGGCATTTGAGGTGTAAACCAACCGTCGGACATTACCTTTTTATCTTTTAAAGATGCATAAATATCCATTAATGGCTGGTCTTTGTAAGTAGTATTGGTGTATTTAGGCCATTGATTCAGCCAATCTTTCATAGGCAAATCCTGCACAAAGAAGTGCTGTAACCCGGCATGGTTGTAAACGGCATCCTGGATCAATTTCATGCCTCGCTTATGCAGTTCATCACTCAATCTTTTATAAGCTTCATTGCCTCCATGTCTTAAATCTACTTTATAATGATTGGTAATAGCATAGCCATGCTCTGTACGATTGGGCATATCATTTTCCAAAACCGGCGTCATCCATAGTGCTGTCACGCCAAGATCCTGCAAATAATCTAGATGATTGATCACACCTTGCAGGTCACCCCCATGACGATGATATAATGAATCCCGGTTAAGCGACTGGTCTTTCATACTAGCAATTTTATCATTAGAATAATCTCCATTGCTAAACCGGTCAGGCATCAGCAGGTAAATAAAATCGGAAGATGTAATGCCTTGAGCAAAAAGAGTTCCTTTGCCTTTGCGCCGCTG
>CBKWHA010000105.1:0-16695 GCA_966674115.1 uncultured Chitinophagaceae bacterium | reverse complement strand
CTTAACGCCGCTGGTAACTGTAAATACATAACTGGTGCTTAATTTTAAAGGAGCCCTCGGCACTACGGTAATGGCATCTCCTCCCCCTGTTCCATTCACATTTGCGGGCACCCTGGTTCCGGTCGCTTTTTCAGTGAGATAGACAGTAGAAGAAGTTATGGTGGTGTTATTGATGCCACCGTTAGGCAGGTTCAAGATATTGGTAGAGATGGAAGCGTATGTATTGACATTTGTTGAGCCATTTTCCGGATTGACAGAAACTACGGAAGGTCTTTGAACAGAAGCCTGCTGAACAATTATATAATTGATCTTGGTGTTAGTTCCACTTAAAGCATCAACAGTCAATCGCCCATCTGCTACTTTAACCGAAACAGTGGAATATCTAAAACGCATACTGCTGGTAGGTACAAAATCTAAGATAGCCGGCACACCTTCCACATGAATGGTATGCTTGCTATCAAGGTAGGCTCCATCTCCTACCGAAACGGTAACATCATAATTACCATTGGATACCTGAGCTTCCCATCTGCCTTCCGGTGCGCCGGATGCCTGCATATGCATGAGCGTTGCCAGCAGAATATCGGAAGGACTACTTCTTTTACGTCCGTTTTTAGTTAAGTCCACAGGAGTATTATCGTTTCTATTGATCCACCCATAGCTATTGCCCGTACCTTGGTAAGCCGAGGTGCGTAGCCCGTAAGCTTGTCCAAAATCTCTCAGCCAACCTGCTGGCGGTATGGTTGCCGCATCCTGAAAATTAATTTTAAAACTTGTCAAAGCTCTTATAGTTCCCGTTTCTACTGGTACAGCGTAGGTGTTGACGGATGGGAAGGACAAAAGAATAACCATGGCAGCTATAGCTGTTGACAAAGACAGAGAACTCTTTCTCATGACAAGAAAATTTAGTAATGTGAGTACTTTTAAAAAACTCAAAGCATGTTTGATATGAGCTAGTTTTCTTCCATTTTGATAATTGATCCAATGCAGCATAGAAATGGCTGATAGCTTGAATGTCAATCTAACTACCAGACCTACAAAGGACTTGGCTTAACTATTCGAAAATTATTTATGTTAAATAGAGGTAATAGTGGCTATACAAACTCAATATTTAGGATCACTCGACCATTTGAATTGTAGCATAACTAAACTAGGCTGTTACAGAGTAGCGGTTATCTGATTAACTGTAAATTAAAACAGACAAAAAGAAGTGAGGATCAATAGAGCATTTTTCTTCTATATACACTGGAAATTCACTCAATTGTATTTGAATCACATCTTCATATTGATCAATATGCCATAGGTAAAGTCTTTTACTTAAAGTTATTCTGTGCATAAGTCCTAGAAAAAGTTTATCAAACAACCCTTGGCAACAGGTCTGCTCCAGTTGTTCAATTTGAGAAAGATGTCGTGTATTGTTAGCGGAATTGAATTTACACCATTGTCTTTGAGCAAATGTAGTGTTGCCAGGTAGTAATATTTCCAGTTGCAGGGGATCGTGTTGCATAACTTCTGGTTTTAAGAGTGACTATGAAGAAGAGCAGGCCTGGATCTTAATTTCAACCTTGTATGATTATGTCTGTACTAAAGGAAAATTGTTACCCTTCTTTCCAAGAAAAAATTTATCACCTACAGAAGTGTAGCCTATAGAGAAGTAAAAGTCAGTTATTCTACCAACACGAAGGCAGCCCAAAAATAAGGGTGTGGGTATTTTGCTTTAAGCTGTAGTTGGGCCGATCTTAATGCTTCCTGGGTGTTTTGCCCAGCTAGCCAGTGGCGATAAAATAATATCATCAACCGCATGGTGGCTTTATCCGGCACCTGCCAAAGAGAAACGATCATTTGCTTGACTCCCGCCATCTTCAATGCTCTTTGTAGACCAATGACCCCTTCATTACCCTTGAGATCCCCGAGAGCTGTCTCACAGGCACTTAACACAACCAGATCTGTACTGCTCAAATCCATCTGCGTCAATTCATAAGCGGTGAGGATTCCATCTTCTTTTCCGGCAGGTACCGGCTTTCCTGTCCAAGCATGATTACCTCCTGCCAGCACCAGCCCACTGCGAAACATGGGATTCTGCTGCAGCGTAAAAGCACTACCTTGTCTCTGGTCAGCTTCTTTAAGTTTCTCTTCCCTGACCGGCAGAAAGAAGCCATGAGTGGCCAGGTGCAACACCCCAGGACTGTGACCACTGAAATGCTTGAAGGTTTTTTCAGTGGCTGCGGAACCACTAAGGGCTCTCACATCCATGCCTGCTTTGGTGAGTACAGTTTTTAAACTATCCAGTTCTGATTTGGTGTAAGGCAATGGCTGCCAGCCTGCAGTGGCCCCCCTCGCCTCTCTTGTGTCCCAGGTGTACAAATTAAAATCAGAGAAGGTGGTATCCACTTCAGTTTGTCCCCTGGTGCTCTTATTGTGATCTGACTGACTGTTATGGCCCGAGTTAGCAGAAACAGAATAGGTGATGTTCCCCCAAAGAGAGGCAGTGAGTGATTTGCTGTTTGCTTGTAATGGCAGTGCAACTGAGCGGGTGCTCAATAGTTGATGGAGCTGGTATTTGTCTATGAGCAGGTGCGAGGAATCTACAGGCAACGCTTGAAAGGACAGACGATGCAGCAGTCCTGCTGGTGCATAATACACCGTTCTAACTCCCTGCAGGTATTGTTCTAAAGGCTTCCAGACAAGCTGGTACAGGGAATCAGCCATACTTCCTTTTCCTGTTTTCCTCCTTCCATAGAGTTGGTTCACAGTCTGGAAAGTTGTATTGGAAGAAGCGTTTAAAAGACGCTGCAGTTGCTTTTCCTCACAGAGGGGCAGGAAGTGAACTATAGTATCCTGAGGTAGCAGCACCAAAGCGGCATACATGATGCTGTCGGTCCATTTCCTGTTGTTGTAAATTCGAAAGTTGTTACTATTGTTGTAAACTTTAAAACTGGTAAACTCTACTGCAGCTTCTCCTTTTTGTAGTTTTTGAGCGATGTCTTTCGCACCAATGTTTTGGTTTTGCAATTGCTGACGAAAAGCAGTCGTAGTTCGAGAGAGTTGTTGCTCTAATGCATTAGTAGCTTCTTCCAGGCTATCCAGATAAGAAACCCGTTGCTTAAGGGGTAGGAGCAGTTGTTTGCCCAAAAAAGCTTTGTTGGCCAGCCACTCATTATACAACTGCAGAGCGATGCTATCGCCGCTTTTGCGAATGCTATTGAGCACAGCTTTCTGATCTTCCAAAACCATTCCTTTCAAAGCCAGCTCATTCTCATAAACTTGCTTTACAAGAGTTGATTGATACTTCTTTTGCCCAAGAAGCACAGAAGGCAGAAAATAGAACTGGTACGATTCCCTGCTCAAAAAAGTGATCTTCTCATTCTCGGATAAAGCTGTATAGGTTTGACGGATATATTTTAGTTCAGTGGCAGAAGCTTCAAGGAGCAAGGGAAAGGCATCATCCTGCTTGTTTAAGATATTGTAGAGAAAACCTAACCCGTTTAAGTTTCTCACATAATAGGGATGTTCTTCTCCCAGTACTTTTTTCCTGATGGTTAAGGCTTCCTGATGTAACGACACAGCTTTTTCATACTGGCCTAAATCTCTATACAAATAAGCGAGGTTATTTATAACATTAGCATAATAGGGATGTTCTTCTCCCAACACTTTTTTTCTGATGGCTAAGGCTTGCTCGTACAGAGGCAGGGCCTTTTCATACTGACCCATTTCCCTATGTAATATAGCAAGGAAATTTAAAGTAGTTGCATAATCAGGGTGTTCTTCCCCCAGTACTTTCTTTCGAATGGCTAAAGTCTGCTTGTACAAAGGCAGGGCCTTTTCATACTGGCTCAAATTCAAATACAAATATGCCAGGTCGTTTAAACTGGTCGCATAATCCGGATGTTCCTCCCCCAATACTTTCTTTCTGATGGCCAAAGCCTGCTGATGTAAGGGAAGCGCTTTTTCATACTGCCCCATTTCTCTATATAAAAATCCCAGATTATTTATCACATTAGCAGAATAGGGATTCTCTTCTCCCTGTACTTTATTGCTTATTGTCAAGGACTGCTCATATAAGGGCAAGGCCTTTTCATACTGACCCATTTCTTTGTACAAATAAGCCAAGCTATTTAAACTGGTTGCATAATCAGGATGTTCTTCCCCCAGCACCTTCTTTCTAATAGCCAAAGCTTGCTCGTATAAAAGCAGGGACGTTTCATACTGGCCCATCCTCATATACAGATCCGCCAGATCATTTAAACTGGTTGCGTACTCCGGATGTTCTTTCCCCAGTATTTTCTTTCTGATGGTCAAGGCTTGCTCATGTAGGGGAAGGGCCATTTCATACTTGCCCATTTGGAAATACAAATTAGCCAGGTTATTTAAATTTCGAGCATATACAGGATGCTCTTCTCCGAAACAGGCTTTGGTCAATTCCACAACAAATTGACGGAGCATTACTTGCTTGTATCCATCTCCTTTAGCCGTATCCTGTTTTGATAGTTTAGCGGCTGCATCCATAAAAGAATCTGCCTGCTTGCCCAGCTTTTCCCAGCCTCCTGCTTTTAGCAACAATTCGAAAATGGGCCACTGCTCTTTTTCAGCAGCCTTGATCAACGGAGTAGAACCTTCAGCATCATCAATATTAACTTGCGCTCCCTTTTCTAATAAATAGCTCACTACACCCAAATGACCAGCCTCAACAGCCCTCATCAAAGGTGTCCAGCCATCTTTTTTGTGGTTATCTGGATTGTATTCTTTTTCGTCCAGTGGTAAGTGTAAAGTGTCGGCCAGGTATTGTAACAATTCCAGTTTTCCCCTTCCGGCAGCTATCCCTTGTAAGTTGCCATAATAACAATCATCTATATGAATGCCCGCTGAATTATTGGCCTTTGCTCCCTGCTGCACCAGGAGTCTGACTAAAGGAAGATCACAATAATATACCGCCAACATCAAGGCATTGGCTCCATTGCGGCCCACCACATTAATGTTGGCGGAACCCTTCATGTTTTGCGGCAAGGCCTTTGCATCACAATTTTTTATAGCGTTAAATAAGGTACTTTCTATTTGCCCTCTTGCCGGCGATGTAACCAATAGCAAGTATGCTGGCAAAAGCATCCACAAACGCATCAGACAAAAGTTAGCAAGACGGACCATATTGAAAAAGCATTAAGAACCCAAGGTATAAACTACCTTAGGTTATTGCATCTGTTAAGTTGCAACTGCTTACACCAATAGGTTACATAGGTAAGAATTAAGTTCCGGTTCAATAAGCCATGAAGTAATAATGCCAATAGACAATCTGATAAAAAAAGAGGGTTTTACCAGATTCTCTGTTATTAAATATAATGATTTTTTTTAAGTCAGGCTTTAAATTGTTTCCATTCACTTACTTTAAAAACAAACTTATATTTTTTGTAAATTCATAGCATGCACCCGGACCAGAAGTATATTGACGCATTATTAAATAATGACAGAAAATTATTGGGTGAACTCTACCAGAAATGCTACCCAATGATTAGAAACATAGTGGTGCAAAACAAGGGTACAGAAGCTAATGCAGCCGATATTTTCCAGGAAGCTTTAGTTGATCTATTTAAAAGAGCCAAGGCCCATCAGTTGGCCTTGGCTTTCTCAATATGTTCCTATATAAAAGGCATGTGTACTCATAAATGGCAGGATGAATTAAAAAAAAGTAAGCGTGAGGGGGTAACATTTACAGATTTTGAAGGACAGAATGAAAAAGGAGAAGACTGCTTCAAAGTGGAGGAAGAACACCACTTGAAACAAGCCCGTCTGGATTTAATTAAAAAGAAATTAAATGAGATGGGTGAAAGCTGTAAAAAATTAATTAGACTGAGTTGGACAAAGAATGCAGCAGGCAAGAAAATATCAACAGAAGAGATTGCTAAAGTGCTCCATGTAACTGAGGGCTACGCAAGAAAGAAAAAGTCAGAATGTATTGTGAAACTAATGAAGCTGGTCATGGATGATCCTGAGTTTAGCGACTTGAAACACTAACAACATGAATGAAATATTGCTTCAAAAGGTAAAGGACTACTTCAGCTTCAACATGAGCCCCGAAGAGCAATTGCAATTTGAAAAGGAGGTGAAATCCGATCAGGAGCTAGCTACCATAGTTGATCTGTACCAAACTATAGAAAATGGTATGGATGATATCGAAGAAAATCCAGAGGAAGAGGCTGCACTTAGAGATTCCTTGAAAAAACTGCATGAACAATATTTTACAAATGAAAGGCATCATGAATCAGAAGCAAAAGATAGCAAGGTAAGAAGAATGAGCGTATGGAAGATACTGGCCATTGCAGCTTTATTCATAAGTATTATTGCTCTATGTGTTATCTGGTTGGTACCGGAAAGAAAAAGCAGTCAGGATATTGCCACAAAAAATGAAATAAAAAAACAACCAGGAAGCACTATCGAAGATACGTCTCATCCGCAGGTGAATAGAACAGATGAAAACACGGCGTTGCAGGAAAAGAACAAGCCCCCACAAAGTCAGGACAGTATTCAATCTATACAACTTTCCATCATTGGTAAAGAGAAACGTGAAGCTTTGTATGCCAATAACTTTAAAGCAGATAAAACGCCCGCCAGTATTCCATACCTTTTGCAGGAGGCATTGGATCTTTATAAAAAACAGGAGTACAGTGATGCAATTGCTGCTATCGATATACAGGCTATTCAAACATCTATTGAAGAACATAGACCAAGAGGAATGTTGGACAACGAACAGCAGAAGGAAGAAAAGCTTACCCTTTTCTATGCACATTACTACAAAGCCATAAGCCACATGGCTAAAAATAAGACAGAAAAAGCGATACCTGAATTACGTAATGCACTTAATTATAGTCCGGATAAATTCTGGCAAGGCAAAACGCAATGGTATCTGGCTTTAGCCAATCTGAAAACCGGTAAAGTCAAAGAAGCAGTGGTGTTGTTAAAGCAGGTGTCAAACACAAGTCAATCAAGGGAGTATAAGCAAAAAGCATTAAAATTAATTGATGAACTTCCTGTGCAATAAATCAATTAACAACCGTTAGATAAGGAAGGGAATACGTCAAAATTTTTGAATCCGCACAAAGAAAATTAGAACGAGACTCATCAGCCGTACTGGTAGAAAGCCCTTTTTTATTCATTCAAAATTGCAGCCATATGAGATTTAATATCATTAAATCCAGTGCTACCCTTTTGGCCCTTATGTTGCTCACTTCACTCTTGCAGCCATTTACAATCAGAGCACAGGAAACCACCAGTTTAATCAAAGGAATTGTGCATGGTGCCAATAAAGAACCACTTATTGGCGCATCGGTGATCATTCGGAACAATAAAATCAATTTTACATCGGGCACAAGAACCGATACTTCAGGTGTTTTCTTTGCCCGCGTTCCTGCTGGCGGAATGTATAGTTTTTCTTTTTCCATAATAGGCTATGAGCCACAAACTTTGTTGGGTTACAGCATCAAAGAAGACACCACCCTTTCCCTGATGATCGAAATGAAATTATCTGCTACATCCCTTGACCAGGTTGTCGTTGTTGGTTACGGCACAAAGAGGAGATCGGATGTAACAGGCTCTATAGCCTCGGTGCCTAAAGAACGCTTATCCCAGCTTCCCGTTACCAATGCATTACAGGCGGTTCAGGGAGCTGTTGCCGGTGTTCATATCTCACAAGGTTCTTCTGTTCCAGGTGCTGTTCCATCCGTAGTCATAAGAGGCGAAAGTTCCATCAGCGCTTCTACCAGTCCATTTATTGTTGTAGATGGTGTTCCATTTAACGGATCTATTAATGACATCAATCCCAATGATATCGCCTCTATTGACATTTTGAAGGATGCATCCTCTACCGCTATTTATGGTACAAGAGGGGCCAACGGTGTGATCCTGATCACCACAAAGCGTGGCCAGTCAGGCAAAACCATGATCACATATAATGGGTATGGTGGCATTGAGGACTTTGCTCATACAGTAGAACCTATGGGTCCTGAACAATATGTTCAAAAATATGCAGACTTCAAGGCGCAGGCTGGTATCAACAATCCTAACGTGCTGCCTAACGCTTTTGAAAGGGATAACTATGCTGCTGGTATCACTACAGACTGGATAGATGAAATTTCACAACAAGGGTATATTCACAACCACACCTTAAGTATTTATGGTGGCAATAAAGATGTTAAGTTTTATGTTTCCGGTGATTACCTGAAGCAGCAAGGTGTGATCAAAGGGTACCAGTACAACCGGGCCAGCATACGATCCAATCTGGATGCAACCATTACAGATTATTTATCTGCCGGACTGAATTTGTTTTTTACCAACAACAATTATGATGGGGGTAGGGCTGCCTTAACCCTGGCCAACGCTATGAGCCCTTATGGAACCCTATACAATGCAGATGGCTCTTATGCTATTTTTCCTATGTTTCCTGAATCATTATACATCAATCCTTTATTAGGACTTAACTCAATTCGAAACGACAGGAGCAAGAACATCAATACAAACATCTTTGCAGAATTAAAACCAGGTATTGTAAAAGGTTTAAAATACCGGATCAATACAGCCTATAGTTATGTGCCCACAACTTTTCAAAGTTATGTGGGCAGGAAAGCTAATAACCCATTGGGTACAGCCCAGGTTGATCATTCCGAAACAAAAAACTGGCTGATCGAAAATATCCTTACCTATGAAAAGGCCTGGCAGCAACATCGTATGGATGTTACTGGCTTATACAGTGCGCAACAAACGAATTTTTTCCTGTCAAGTACAACGGCAACCGGTTTTATCAATGATGATATTTCATTTAAAAATCTATCCTCTGCTGCAACAACGTCAGGAACTTCAAATTCCTATCAAACCAACTTGCTGTCACAAATGCTTCGTGTGAATTACGCCTTCGACAGCAGGTATCTGTTTACAGCTACTGCCAGAAGAGATGGATATTCTGCTTTTGGATCTGCCACTTCCAAATACGGCATTTTTCCATCAGTAGCGCTAGGGTGGAACATCAGCAATGAGCATTTTATGAAAAATGTGAAGCCAATCAACAGCCTGAAACTGAGGGTCTCTTATGGAATCGTCGGTAATCAGGCGATTGCTCCCAATGCAACAGCCACCACTTTGGCCAATGTTCGCATTTCTTACAACAGGATCAGCACAATTGGCATTGCGGCCAATGTATTGGGCAACAACAATTTAAACTGGGAAAGTACTTATTCTGGCAATGTTGGCATTGACTTCAGCATTTTACAAAATAAGATCAGCGGAACCATAGACGCTTACAGTACCAGAACAAAAGACCTCCTGCTATACAGGGCTTTGCCTTCAATTACCGGTTACAACCGGGTGTTGGCTAACCTTGGTAAAGTATCCAATAAAGGAATTGAGGTTTCTTTGAGAACTCAGAATATCAACAACAAGAATTTCAGGTGGGAAAGCGCTGTCAATTTTTCTACCAACAAAAACAGGATACTGAACCTGTATGGAGATGCAAAAGATGACATTGGAAACCGATGGTTCATTGGCCATCCCATCAATGTGATCTATGATTATCAGTTAGCAGGTGTATGGCAGGTGGGTGAAGATCCCAGCACCCAGGATCCGGGAGCCAAGCCGGGAGATCTCAAGTTTGCAGATGTTGATGGTAGTAAGACAATCACCCCTGCAGATAAAGTTATCCTGGGGCAAACAACTCCTAAATGGTATGGCGGATTCACCAATACCTTTCATTACCGCAACTTCCACTTAAATATCTTTATTCAAACAGCACAAGGAGCTACCAAATACAATCAAATGATGGACTTCAGAGACTTGGGCGGCCGGCAAAATCTTCCGGCAAAAGTTGGATATTGGACAGCTGAGAATAAGAGCCAAACAAGACCTTCCCTAACCTATACAAACCCAAGATTATACGGTTATCCTCAGGATGCCAGTTATACCAGGATCAAAGATGTGACCTTAAGTTTTACAGCACCCCAGAAACTACTGGATGTAATAAAAATGGGTGGACTTACTTTTTATGCAAGCGGAAGAAACCTGGTAACCTTCACCAACTGGGTAGGTTTGGATCCGGAGGCTGATTTTAGCAGAATCATTACCATCAGTGTCGCAACCAACGAAAATAATTTTCCCTTAGTGCGCTCCCTCGTATTGGGCGCCAACATTACACTTCGCTAATTCTAAAAACTTAAATAAGGTGAAAAAGCAATTCACATTATTGGCAGCCATGATTGTTACATGGGTAACTATAACATCCTGCAAAAAAGATTTTCTCAACGAAACGGTGGAATCCAATTATACTCCTGAAACTTTAACCGACTCGCTTTCATTTGAATCTGCAATTGCCGGTATCCAAGTACAATATGGGCTCTGGCATACACTGCAGCAAGATAATGTAACTTCTCAAGGTTGGTTAGCAGCCTGGCAAGTGGGCACCGATGTGGCCTTTAATAAATCGGTAGCTGATATAGACCCTTATATGGTTCCCTATATTAACTATGAAAAGCTAACAGCTACTGACCCTGTTGCCTTATTTGCCTGGAAGTGGGCCTATAACTTGATCAACAACTGCAATATAGTTATTTCAAGAGTGGACAATACGTCCATGGGACACGCCAATAAAAACAGTATCAAAGCAGAAGCAAGTTTTTACAGAGCCTTTGCTTATCATACGCTGGCCATTTTGTTTGGCGGGGTGCCCATTTCCACAGAACCCATAACGGATGCCAAAACAGATTTTGTAAGAGCTCCCCTAACGGAGGTGAATAATTTGATTATTTCAGATTTAACCTTTGCCAAAACAAATTTGTCCTCTATCGGGAATGTTAAATCCAATGCAGGCGGAAAAATGCATGCACGGGCAAATAAAGCCATGGCGTCTCAATTGCTGGCCGACGTATATTTGAGAACAGGCGAACATGCAAAGGCAGAACAGGAAGCAGATGCCGTCATCAATAGTGGTGATTTTAGTCTGACCACTTCAAGATACGGCATCAAAGTAAATCAGCCCGGGGATCCTTTTTCTGATATGTTTATTTATGGCAACCAGAGGAAAAGCCAGGGGAACCGGGAAGCTATTTGGGTACATGAGTTAGAAAACCCTAATACAGTGATTGGTGGTCTTGGTCCAGCTTCGTCATCCCTTTTTCCAGGTTATATATTCGCCGGTCCGCAACATCGCAGAGTATGGGTGCCGCGTTATTATAATCAAAAAGGCATGATCATAGCAGATACTTTGGGAGGCAGGGGTATTGCCCGGATGGCGCTGACTTACTTTGTTATACATCATTTGTATGAACAGGGTGACATGCGGAATTCACAGTTTAACATCAGGAGAAAGTTCTATTATAATGATCCCACGAATGTCAATTATGGGAAGGAGGTGATCCCTGGCCCTGGTATTGATACCAACACTGCTATTGTGCCCTATTCCACCAAGTGGAATGCCTATGATCCAAATGCCGCATTAGGAGGTACTAACTCCATTAAAGATATCATAGTAATGCGCTTAGGTGAAACCTATCTACTAAAGGCAGAAGCACAATTCAAACAGGGGAATTTAGACGGAGCTGCTGCTACATTGAATATACTAAGAGCAAGAGCCAATGCTTCACCCATAACAGCATCAGAAGTAACCATGGATTTTATACTGGATGAAAGAGCAAGGGAACTGCTGGCTGAAGAAAATCGCCGCATGACCTTAATGCGCACGAAAACGCTGGTAGAAAGAGCTGCGGGCAGAGGATTGAAAATTACAGGGCTGGAATCCAAACATTTATTATTACCCATACCCATAACTGAAATTCAATTGAACAAAGATGCCGTACTGGAACAAAATCCAGGATATTAAGAAAGAGCAGTAAACCCAGAAAACACCCTTCCCTTAACCGGACAAAACCATTGTAGTATGAGCTTCTCATTACTAACTACCCTCTTATACCTGCTCGTTACTATGTCGCAGCAGGCCATTACATCAATATTAACCAACAGGGCGGCAGCACAGACTTTTGATCCTAGCCTGTCATTAAACGTTGCCATGGATCAACTGGCCCTGGCGCAAGCTTTTCCTGACAAAAGCTCCTATCCCCGTTCTACAAATCCGGATGGCACCATGAAAAGAGTAACCGCTAGTGATTGGACCAGTGGCTTTTTTCCAGGATCATTATGGTTGATGTATGAAAGAACAAAAGATGCCATCTGGCGCACAAGAGCCGAACAATGGACAACAGGACTGCAAAGCCAGCAGTACAACACCTCAACCCATGATGTCGGTTTTATACTATTTTCCAGTTTTGGCCAGGGATACAGACTTACAGGTAATCAGCAATACAAAACGATCTTATTGCAAGGTGCTAAATCTTTGGCTACACGCTACAATCCCATAGTAGGCTGTATAAAGTCCTGGAATAATGCCAATTACCGTTTCCCTGTCATTATTGATAATATGATGAATCTGGAGCTCCTGTTTTGGGCCACAAAGGCGAGTGGTGATTCCTCTTTCCATAAAATAGCGGTACAGCATGCGCTGACAACCATTACAAATCACTTCAGACCTGATAACAGTTCTTATCACCTGGTTGATTATGATCCGAACACAGGAAAAGTGTTGGCTAAGCTTACAGTTCAAGGTTTGAATCATTTGTCCGACTGGGCACGGGGCCAGGCCTGGGGCTTATATGGTTTTACAATGTGCTATCGCGAAACAAAAGATGTCAAGTTCCTGGATATGGCAAAGAAGATAGCTGATTTTTATATTACACACCCGAATATGCCTGCAGATTTGGTTCCGTTTTGGGATTTTGATGCCTTTGATTATCGTGATGCATCTGCTGCCTGTATTGCCAGTGCTGCACTGATGGAACTGAGTCAGTATGTGCCGGAAAAAAGAGATACATACTACAACTTTGGGATCAACACATTGAAAACCCTTTCTTCAACAACATACATGGCTGCGGTAGGTACCAATAATTATTTCATCATCAGGCACTGCGTAGGCAACAAGCAAAAAAATTATGAAGTGGATAAACCGCTTGTCTATGCAGATTATTATTTCATTGAAGCTTTACTGCGCCATAAAAAACCATCTCCTATGGTAATGGCAACAGGCGGAAACAATAAAATAACATTGAAGTGGAACGTCTCAACAGGTGCCAGGTATTATAGTGTGCTGAGAAGTACAGCCAGTGGAGGTCCTTATACCACAATAGCCTCTAATATCACAGGTACTCAATATACCAACACTGGCTTGAGCGCAGGAAAAACTTACTATTATAAAGTAACACCCTGGAATGTTATGGGAGCAGGTGAAACATCTAAAGAGGTCAGTGCTACTACCAATAAACCGCCAACAGTTAGTATGACCAGTCCTGCAAACAATAGTGTTTTCACTGCACCTGCAACATTTACTTTGAAGGCATTTGCTTCGGATTCAGATGGTACCATCAGCAATGTCAAATTTTATAAGGGAACCACTTTTCTAAAAACCGAATACATCAGTCCATATACCTGTGACATCAATAACCTGCCTGCAGGCAGTTACACATTCACTGCCAGAGCAACTGACAATCAGGGAGCGCAAACCATTTCTGCATCAATAACTATAAACGTGGCAAGTGCGGACATTATAACCTATATTATGAACAAGATGCTTTCAGCTTTATGCCTGCTATTCAGTGTGAACGCCTTATCTCAAACCATTTATTTTGTAAACGACGATGCATCTGGTATAGCAAGGACATGAATGAGGAAGTGGTGATTACAAACACCGATGAGGCGGAAGGTTATTTCCGTTATCCTGATCTCACTAACCAATGTATTTATTTGATCCGCACGATCCTGTCCACTATTGAAGAGGATATGCCCGGGGAACTTTTGTTTATTCACCGATATGATGAAGCCAGAAAAGCACTTCAAAACATTGTGGATATGCCTGACAGGAAGATCAATAATATGCTTCTATTTCTGCACCAAAACCAAGGCGCGTTACCTAAACGAAGAAGGGAACAATTCAAAGAGTTGACTGACGCTGAGATTGAGCGGATGCAAAAGGCGTACAGGGAGGTGTTTGAGATGGATTGAGATCAAATGCCAGTAATAAGGATCTTCTATGTTTTGGTAGTTGCCATGTTTGGTGCTAGTGCGAAGAGCAAGGCAATAGATCGCCTGGAGCAAGAGTAGATCTTTCTCATGAAGCTTTGGTTTTAAGTGAAAAATTCTAAAGCTTTTTGCCCAGGAATTCCTTTGTTACTATAGAACTCCAGTCGTAGGTGTTTGAGATATCCCGGATAATCCCGTAATTGTATTTAATTCGAATCAAATCTTTTGTGGCATTTAAAAAGCCTATAGCATGTAGAGATCCGACAGTTTGGCCTTTATAGGAAAAGTAACCCTGAAGAATTGTTTCTCTATAAGAGTTTTTCTCATAGTTTAGGTTGTGATGCAAACATATAATAAAGCTAGTATTAACCTAAAACTTTCAAACTGGTATTTATTTCAGTTTCAAATCACACCTTATACCATTTCAAGTTGAATAGTATGGATATAGATCGTGAATGGTCTATAGCTATACCATACTACAATAATGAAAATGGTATTTCACAGGTTTGAATGCTTTCAAAAGCATGAAACGAAACAATTGGCGGGCTATATCAGTCATGCGGCAAGGAAGCTTCCCCTTTCACCCCTCTTGGCATACCAATGTTTTTGATCCATTAGTAACGTAACGATGGTTAAATTTTGGCTACTGGTGTTCCTTTCATGCCCTCTCCCACCAAGTAGCCCAAAAAACGGGCAAATGGTTCAATATCGCCACCCACACTTGCCTTTTCCAGTGCTTGCATGTACGTGGATCTTTCCTCCACCGGTATCACTGTCCAGGGATATCCTCCCGAAGCGAGCATGGCATTCATTAAAAATCGGCCCATACGTCCGTTGCCATCCATATAGGGGTGTATGAATACAAAAATGAAATGTCCCAGCACGGCTCGTACGGAGGCTTCCTCCTCACCTTCCAGCAGTTCAAAGAGTACTGGCATGGCATCCCGCACCGCTTCCCTATTGAGCGGCACATGCTTGGAGCCGCCGATATAAACCTGGTGGTTCCGATAGCCGGCCAGGTCGGCGGCTTTCAAGAGACCGGCGGCCACACTGGGTCCGAACAGCTCGCGGTACCACTCTCCATGGTCTTCGTCCACCACAACCCCTGCGTTTTCTCCCTCCATTATGCGCCCGATACTGCGCTCCACAGCCTTAAAGGCTTCCCAGTAACCTTTGGCGGCCATCGCATCCCTTTGCTTACGGTCGTTATCATTTTCCCTCGTATTCCAGGTGCCGCTGCGGACACGTTCAATAAGATCGGGTGTTACTTTGTATTTTTCAATGGATAGGGAGTGATACGCGTCCGTTACATACACCTTTTCTACCCCTTCCATATACGCTCCGGTGTCCGCAGGAATACCCGGCGCAGCCGGAAAATGCTTCAGAACGCCTCCTCGCATTCCGTGCCACATTAGTTTTATCCGGTTACCGTAAGGCGAATGCGCATGGTTGGATAAAGAAACTGTCATTTTTGCCTCAAATGGATCTGATTGCCGCACATCGTAGCCTGCTTTTTCCATTGTTTTTACAATGGTATCGGCAATACGGTTCTGCCCTATGTTCCGAAATGCCCCGGCCAGGCGCCCCGCCACCACGCTATGGCCACCATCGAGCAACAGGGCCAGTATTGGTGAAGCATCCCGGATTAAGGACAGGGCAGTCCGGGCATCTACGGGGTTTTGGATGAAGGTATTTGGAGAAGCATGAAGCAAGGCCGCCGGCAGCGAATAGAGCCGGAGTCCCTCCAACTGGATTATTTGTTCCTGTGGCGGGAGATCCGCTTTTAAATGAAACAGGGAGGTTTCGTGGAGCAGGTCTGTCTTGGAATTATTCGCTTTTGGTGAGCGCACAATAAGTTGCCCCGGTACGGTCCGATTTCCTGCGTGCAGTAGCAACGATTGTTCCGGAGAGATACACCATTTGCTTTCATATTTTTCTTCCAGCAGTTGGGCGCAAAAATTCCAGTAGGAGCTGTACCAAGACGTACTATCGCCCCGCTTTTCGTCAGGGGGCACCATCATGTACCAGCCTTTGTACACCTCTTTGATAAAGCCGTTCTCTAGCAGACGCTCCCGGTGCGTGCGGGATAAAGACTCTGTATTGATCGCTACGATTCCCTTTTCCTGTAGCCCTCGTAGTACGTCTAATGAGTCTGCCAACTTTTCTGCCGGAGTTGCCATTATAACTTTTTAAGTTTTGATTAAGTCGATAAGATGATGTTGTACTAATACACTAAAATCACGTTGAACCGTTACAATGATATTATGTTGTATCAGTACAATAAAATAACGTTGTACCAAATCTATGAAATAATATTTCACCAATACAATAAAATAATGCTGAAATATTCGTAACTAACTTATTTTCAACTTAGTACTTTTTTTAATGATCATGAAAGACTGGTATTGAATATTGCTCACCGGAGTAAATGCACACTCATAAAAACTTAGAAAAAGGGCTTGAAAAACAACAATCATTGAAATAAATAAATACCCCAAAATTGCATTGTTGCAAAATGGTTTTCAATGTTCAAGGGCTTAAAAACGCAAGAACATGAAAAAGAAAATCGAATGCCCATATTGCGATGGTAGTGCCAACCTTCAC
>CBKWHA010000104.1:0-16775 GCA_966674115.1 uncultured Chitinophagaceae bacterium | reverse complement strand
ATTTTGATAAGTATCATCCACTACCATCTGGCGCAACTGTAATATAGCATTGCCCTTCTTTGTAAGCATACAACAACCAATTAATTTATCTTCAAAAGCACCTATCAAAAAATCATGCATTTCCTTTTCCGGGTTTATATAAGCATGAGAAATACCAAATGGATCCAATAGAACCTTCTTCCGCAAGTCTACCATCTCATCATATTCTTTTGTTCCCGTTTTTATCAACTTGATCAACATACCTTTTTGTTGCAAAAGTATTAGCTTCTCCTCTCCCACTCCAATTTGTCTAACCACTTCTTCTACATTGCTTATTGCCCATTGCCAATTCCCCAACTCAACTAACCCGCTATTGTTTATCTTTAACCAACAATTCCTCAACACCCAACCATCTATGGAATTCATTGACTACTACAAAGTGTTAGGAGTGGATAAAAATGCCAGCACCGATGACATCAAAAAGGCATACCGGAAATTAGCACGGCAATACCACCCCGACCTTAACCCTAATGATAAAGAAGCGCACAAAAGGTTTCAGCAGATCAATGAGGCTAATGAAGTTTTGAGTGATCCTGAAAAGCGCAAGAAATACGACCAATACGGAAAAGACTGGAAGCATGCCGAAGAATTTGAAAAAGCAAAACAGCAACAAAGGCAGTATGCTGGCCGCAGCGGTGGTCCTTCATTTGGTGGCCAAACATTTAGTGGCGATTTTGAAGGTGGTGATTTCTCCGAGTTCTTTGAATCCCTTTTTGGTGGTATGGGCACCAGAGGCAGGCGTAGAGAAACAAAGTTCAAAGGCCAGGATTACCATGCAGAGCTCCGTTTAAGCCTGAGAGAAGCCTACACCACCCACCAGCGTACACTCACCATTGATGGTAGAAATGTCCGCATCACCATCCCTGCTGGTATTGAAGACGGACAAAAGATCCGCTTGAAAGGGTATGGTGCGCCCGGCGTAAATGGCGGCCCCGCTGGCGACCTGTATATTTCATTTCAAATTGAAGATGATCCACACCTTAAAAGATCAGGCAATGACTTGCATACCACAGCAACCATCGACCTGTATACTGCTATTTTAGGTGGAGAAACGACCATTAATACATTAAATGGTAAACTGAAGTTGAAAGTACCCCCCGGAACGCAGAATGATGCAAAAGTGAGGGTAAAAGGAAAAGGTTTTCCTGTCTACAAACAGGAAGGTCAGTTTGGCGATTTATACATTACCTATAAGGTAAAGATTCCTACGCACCTTACCGAAAAAGAAAAAGAACTATTTACCGAGCTTTCTAAATTAAGATGATACCATGCAAGAAAACACTCTTATACCTGCCAATGAACTTTGTGTCCATCATAATGTTGAAATGAGCTTTATCTATTCTTTACAGGAATTCGGATTGCTCGAAATGGTCAGTAAGGAAGAAAACCTTTTTATTCCTGCCGAACAACTCAGCGAATTAGAGAAACTGATCCGCATGTATTACGAGCTCAATATAAATATGGAAGGCATCGACGCCATCTGTCACCTCCTGAAGCGCCTCGAAGCTGCCCAACAAGAAGTAAACCATTTGAGGAGCCTGTTGAAATTTCATCAATCAAATGAGGGGTCCGTCAGTTAGTCATAGCCCCAAACTCATCAGTTCCTATTTTGATTAAATTAAATTTCGTCGCATCATTTTTCCTGAACGTCTCATTTAGGTATGCAGACGATTACACCTAAACTATTTTGCACACGCATTCAATGCTCAAATTCATTAACATGAAAAAATTGCTATTAATAGTAACAGTATTGGTTACATCCTGCTCCTTGTTCGCACAAATGCCAGGTGGCGGGCAGAGAGGAACACCGCCTAGCATTGGTCGTGTATTCGGCAAATTGGTGGACAGTTCAGGTAAAGGTATTCGGGATGCCAGCGTAGTAGTGTTACAAAACAAAATGGATACCGCTACAAAAAAAATGAAAGAGGTATTACTCAAAGGAGTAACTACACAGGCCAATGGCGACTTCAACCTGGAAGGCTTACCTATCTTTGGACAATTAAACTTAAGCATTTCAGCAACCGGCTATCAACCTTACGCTCAAAAGGTTGCTTTTGAAATGAAAAAGCCAACTGGTGGACAACAGCCTGGTACCACAAATGGCCAAATGCCGGATATGAGTGCTTTGGCCGCTAACTTTGAAAAAGACCTGGGAAAGATTACCCTAAAAACAGATATACAGCAACTGGGAGCAGTTACGGTTACTGCTAGCTCTAGCCGCCTCCGTATGGACATTGACAAAAAAGTGTTCAATGTCGATCAGAATATTGTCAGCGCCGGCGGAACGGCTGTGGATGTGATGAAGAATGTGCCCTCCGTTAACGTAGATATTGATGGAAACGTAACCCTTCGCAATGCCACCCCGCAGATTTATATTGATGGTCGTCCAACCACCCTCTCCCTCGATCAGATCCCGGCTGATGCCATCGAAAGCGTAGAAGTGATTACAAATCCATCAGCAAAATATGATGCATCGGGCGGCAATGCAGGTATCCTGAACATCGTTCTGAAGAAAAACAAAAAGACCGGCTATAACGGAAATATTATGGCAGGTGTAGATAAACGCGGTGGCGTAAACGGTGGTGGCAGCTTCAACTTGCGTCAAAACAAAGTGAATCTTTCACTAAGTACCTTCGGTAACCAGATGAAAAATCGCAATACGGGTTCAACTGATATACGTAGCCTATTGGAAACACCTAATATGCTGGTAAATCAGAACAGCCACACCCGCATGAATGGAGGTTTCCAGTTTGGCCGGGTAGGTGTTGATTATTTTGCTACAAACCGCACCACGTTTTCACTTGGTGCAGTAAAAGTCCATGGCAGTTTCAAACCAAACGATATCCTGAAAACGGACAGCTCCTTCGATGGTGGTAACCTCATCAGCTATAGTGAACGTAATACCAAAAACAATCGAGAGTTCAATGCCCATGGCGCCACGGCAGGTTTTAAATACCTCTTCCCTAAAAAAGGCGAAGAAATTACGGGAGACATTAACTTCTTCTCCGGCAAAAACAATAGCAACGCCTTATATAACACTGACATCTATACCACCAATGGTGGTGCCAAAACAGGCAATATACAGCAACAGATCATAGGCAGCGGTACCAATCAGTTCCTCACCATCCAGTCCGACTATGTCACACCTCTGAAAGGAGCTGCTAAACTGGAAGCCGGAGCCAGGGCACAATTGCGCAAACTTTCTAACGAACAGGGCAACTATCGTTATGATGCAGCTTCCGGCCAATTTGTATTGATCCCTTCAGCTACCAGCAATTATAAGAACAAGGATAATGTATATGCAGGCTATATTTCATTTAAAAATTCCATAAAGAACTTTGGCTACCAGGTTGGGCTACGGGCTGAAAGCTCCGATTATGAAGGAGAATTGACCGATACCAAGCAACAATTCACCAATAAATATCCCATAAGCTTGTTTCCATCTGTTTTCTTAAGCCAGAAATTAAAAAACCAGCAAGAATTGCAAATGAGCTATACGCGTCGTGTAAACCGGCCCTTCTTTATGCAGGTCATTCCATTCATTGACTCGACCGACCAGTTGAACTGGAGCCGGGGTAATGCAGGACTAAAACCAGAATTTACCAACTCGCTGGAAGCTTCTTATTCAAAAACCTTCAAAGGCAACAATACCTTCCTGGCTTCAGTTTATTATAAGCATTCAACAGACCTTATCACCCGCTACCTGGATACCATTACCACTGATGCTGGTGACAAACGTCCAATTAGTACCTATATTAATGCAAACTCAAGCCGCTCTGTGGGTGCGGAATTAACTTCACAAAATACCCTGACGAAATGGTGGGATATGAACACCAACCTGAACGTGTACAACTCAAGGATCAACACGGATAATATCTCAGGAACATCTCAGGATGCCATGTGGAGCTGGTTCGCCAAAATGAACTCCAACTTTAAACTCCCAAAAAACTTTAAGTTCCAGCTTTCAGGTACCTATCAATCTAAGACTAACCTCCCGGTAAACCAAAACAGTGGCTTTGGCGGTCCTGGTGGTGGCGGACCACGTATGGGAGGTTCGCAAAGTGCTGCACAGGGCTATATCAAATCCAATTATGGCGTAGATGCAGCCCTTCAAAAGAGCTTCTTAAAGAATAATGCGGCTTCGGTTACTTTCAGTGTGAACGATATTTTCCGCACACGCAAATATGACCAGTATTCCGAAAGTGCCTTCTATATCCAGGACAGCCACCGGCTGAATGATGTGCCAATGTTCCGCTTGAACTTTGCCTTCCGTTTTGGCCAAATGGATATGTCCTTGTTCAAACGTAAAAACACAAAGGACGAAAGCATGCAAAATGCTACTCAGGGTATGGGTATGTAAAGCTCCAAAGTATTCTATAATATAACAGGCAGCCTATCCAAAGGTCGCCTGTTATATTACAACGAAACACTACGCTTATCAAATGTGTAATAAGTAAAAATCCCAATGCCTCCCTTAATGTTCGATTTGATCATTTCTGGATTAAGGAAGGGATCTCTGTATGCACTTTTTGCGTAACGTGTAGAGAGCAGGTAATCATAGTAATCCTTCTGGATATGGAACAGTGTAACAACTATGGAATCCGCCTCTGATTTTAAATCCTTCCATGGCAATGTACAGGGATCTGTTACACCATCACGCTGATAAAATAACTCGAATTTTGTCTTCTTGAACTCACCTCCTTTAAACACTGAACCAACCAGCTTAAAGTAATGATCATCGACCTTATTGATATTGTGATGTACTGTGATCTTGTCATCAGTAAGGTTTATATTTTGTATTTGAACTGGTGTGACAGTACTTGTTGAAGCTAGTAATTTAACACCTTGACTGGTTGTTATGTCTAGATTGAAAAAAGAATGATCGTTTTGAATAGTATCCTTGCAACTATAATTGACAAAAATTTGCCTGCTGTCATTTCGATATATGACGTCCTTTAACTGGATAAGTGCTGAATCTGTTACAATATATGCCTGGGCATTCTCCACAGACTGCAATCTTAGCTCCTCTGCTAATGTACTGCTTTCAATAAGTGTGAGTTCTGCAGGATAACCAGGCGTAAGATAACATTCAACGATCATATCTTTCTGATGCAAGGAAATTTCTACTTCTATATCGTTCTTAGATATGCAGCCATGTAGAACTGCAACACACAACAACACTTGTATAAACAACAATGCATTATTCATTGTAAAAGCTAAAATTCTGTTTGAATGCTAAAAAACGGAACTAAAGGAAGTATGGATTTTTTCTTTGCCTGTAAAAACATTTGATCCTGTTCATTTTTTACTATTGAAAAATATATAAAATAAGGATTTTTATAACCATATGTATTGAAAGTGCCTGCAGTCCACGAACACTTAAGTTTCTTTATTGAGAACTTGTGCTTTATAGAAATATCCATACGGTGTGATAAGGGCATTCTAAAGTTATTGCGGTCTTTATAAATGGGCACATCATGCATTTCAGCGCCTCCGCCATCAGCACCTTGGTTCAGATATAAACCTGTAGGAATGGTAATTAAATAACCACTTTGAATAAATTGTGAAAAGGAAAGCAACCAGTTACGATGCAATCGCCAGGAAAAGGAAAGATCTATTTTGTGCCGGATATCATACGGCAGGGAGAATTCCTTTCCATTGTTAATGCCTGGGAACTGGCAGGTAGACTTGCCTAACGTATAATGTCCTTCAACCTGTACATACTTTTTGTTGAAAAAAAAATTGAACTCCACTCCTTTAGAAACACCCTGTCCAATTGTAGTCATAACATCAAGTGAAGAAAAATAATTTTTATCTAGAAATTCGATTTGATTATTGAGGATAATATAATAAGCAGACAAGCTCCCTTTAAGTTGATGGCTAAACTGCCTGCTATAAGTTGTTGTCAAGTACCATGCATTTTCAGGTGGCGCTTGCTGAGTTGATGGATACCATATATTCATAGGCAATTGCACCCCCAGGGGTACAAATAAATGAGAAAATTGTACACGGCGGCTGATATCAAATAAGATGCTTTGTTTTAATTTGTTGAAAAGCACATTTAACGTTGGCGAAAACGTTATAAACTGCTTGTCTGATCGGTAATATTCTACTTTGGAACCTAATTTTACACTCAAGGCCTTTCCAGGCGATATGTTACTGAAAATATAACCTCCAATATTCAGAGCCCTTTTTTGATGTATGGCAATATTGCCATTGGATGCTTCCGGTTCAAATTGCGACGCTGAATTCATGCTAAGTAAACTGTTCTTGGCATATAATCCATAATATAAAGACAACCGCTTAGCCACCTGCCAATTCAGGTTAGCTTGCACGGAACTTTCAGAAATTCTGTTCTTCATCTGCGACATCAGGGTTAAATTATCAAAATCGGCAGCATATCCAGAGTGCCCGAGGTTTATCTTTAGCTGCATAGTCTTATTGACAAAGTATTGCCATTGGGCGCCTATGGTCCAATTTTTCCAATCCGCATCAATCGTAAAATTGTCGTTATTCATAAGCAATTGATCACTGGAATAAAAAGTATTAAGTTTTACCAGTCCCCGCTTACCCTGTTTAATAAGTAAACTATTATTCCAATCAAAAAAACTATAAGTTGGCAAGGGAGAATAGTCTTTATTACCTTGGTTAATACGATTGTAAGTGTTAGAAACTATATCAAAATAGGAACGCCTGAAATTACTAGTGAGACCTATTTTCTTCTTTACCACAGGAAAGCTTACACCAAGCTTTGTAGTCAAGATCCCTAATTCTGCATCACCTTGTATGCTGTCACTAATATGATTTTCTGTTTCCAGTAAAAGATATGAGGAAAGATACCCGCTGTATTGGGGATGAATATTTTCTTTCAGCAATTTTACATTTGCATAAGCATTGGCATTAATAACCGGGTAAATACCAAGCAGGTGATTGCCACTGTATGTATTGGTCCCATCTATCAATATACCGGTATTTCCCGAACCTAACCCCCTGACATACAAACCGGTGTTGAATTCGTGAGTATGTATAATCCCTGCCTGCCTTTGTAAAGCTTCATAAATATTGGCTTCGCCCAAAACGCTCCCTTTCAGTAAGATATCATCTTGATCCAATTGTATATTGGCTGAAATTGGTTTAATATGATGTGCGGTTACCAATACCTCATAAAGAGAATCATTGGCATGCTCAAGGTAGAGATGTAAAACAGTATCTTTTTGAACAATTAAAACCTTTTCAATTGTGCGAAATGAAACATGTGTAATCTTTAGGGTGTATTCTCCAAGTGAAATAGAACGGAAAAGGAACGCCCCGGCACTATCTGAAAATGTTCGGTGAGTTTTATTCCCGCTCAACTCAATAGTTGCATGTTCAATAGCTGTTCCGGTATTTAAATTGAAAATAAAGCCACTTATATGTATCTGGGCATATACAAATTGATGAGTTAGTAAAAATAAAAAGAATATGCGCATGCTTAAATTCGGCCACTTGAACGTTATGCATGTGCCCTGCCGCATTGCGGTAACCACTCCCCATTCACTCCCATAATATCAATGAGAACAATATGCGAAACGTACAAAACCCATATATAATTTAAGCATTTTTTTGGAGAAAATGAATAAAGATATATAGTTAAACTATTGGACTCACCAAACAATCATAACTTTATTGCTATGCTCGACATTGTAATTGAAGCACGGAAAGCATCCTTAGGCACAGGATTGGAAGTCAAAAGAATACTCCCTTTTCGCCTAAGAAGAATGGTAGGCCCCTTCATTTTTATGGATCATGCAGGCCCTGTAGATGTGCACCCGGCACTTGCACCATCAATGGATGTATTGCCCCACCCCCATATAGGTTTATCTACAGTTAGTTATTTATTTGGAGGGCAGGTGACGCATCGAGATAGTCTTGGAGTGGAACAAGTGATACGCCCCGGCGAAGTAAATTGGATGACCGCAGGCAGCGGTATAGCACATTCAGAAAGATTTGAAGAACCAGGCGCACTGGCTGGAGGTTCACTCGAAATGATACAGACCTGGGTGGCGCTCCCCGAAAAGGATGAAGAAGCAGTTCCATCTTTCGCAAACTATAAGCCAGAGCAACTGCCCATATTTACAGGTACCGGCGTATGGATGAGGTTAATTGCAGGAAGTGCATTTGGTCTAAGCAACGGTGTAAAAACGCATTCACCTTTATTCTATCTGCACGTAATGCTTGATGCAGGTGCAAAGTTTGGATTACCAAAAGAACACTCAGAACGAGGAATTTATATAGCCAAAGGCACCATTGAAGTAGCAGGTAATCTCTATACTGCAGGTCAGATGCTTGTTTTTACGCGGGGTGTTGATCCAACTATTCATGCAAAAGAAAACACAACTCTAATGTTGCTGGGAGGTGAACCCCTGGGAGAAAGATTCATCTGGTGGAATTTTGTTTCCTCAAGAAAAGAACGGATCGAACAGGCAAAAGCAGACTGGAAAGAAGGACGTATTCTGTTACCACCAACAGACAATCTGGAATTTATACCACTTCCCAATAACAACTCACGCCCTGCGGCTAGCCCTCCTGCCCCCGAGCCACTTTCATAAACCTGTTAAAGCTCCAGTAAGCAAGGCTGTGCCAACTACCAACTGTGTGGTAGTTCATTCCAAACAAATATTCCATTATTCAAAAAGAAATAACAGCGACTCCCACAATCTCCTTTCCTCATTGTATTACGAATACAGTTTGGACTTTATAAAAGTCCAAACTGTTTAAAATGATGTGTAAAATGTTTATTGTGAAGAATGATCCATTCTTGATAATTCAAACTTCCCAATCTGGGATGAATAAATGTTGCACTGGCATTCTTTTCAAAATAGCTATTAAAATTATCCAGTTCATCATTTAAAATTCTTTTCGCCTCATCCAGACTTGAAAACCGGAAAGGATCTGGAACATCACCCAACGTAGAACTTTTTAGTCCCTTTGACATCTCGGCTTCAGTATATATTATAAAAGCTTTAGCCGCATTTGCCTCTTGCTCGGTAGACTTTTGTGCTAATTGTAATTTACCGTTTGAAAACTCCATGGTTTTAATCAGGTGTTCTATCATATGTTGAGGCTTCATTAGCCCCCATTGAGCTTCTGTATCTTCAAAAAGACTAACCAATAGCCCATTAAGTTCATCTCGTTTGTTGATATCTACTTTCATACATTCAAAGATATTATAGAAATGTATTTAGGAAAACACTTCTGATCACAAAGCTATTTTACCCTCTTCATTGCGTTGCCCCTTTGAAAAAAATAGTTGTCGTCCTTTCTCAAGTTCACTTTTAGTTAAATCATTTCGCTCTGCATGCACCTGAAAAAATATGTCGTCAGAAGTAAATTGATAGGGATACTTACTTAAAATATAATATTGAATTCTTGCCACAGACCTGAACCATTCTTCAATGGCGGAATCTCTCCCTTTGTTGCTGTACAATCATCTGCAACTGCTATAACGCATTCGTATAGTTAGTCGTGTATAATTTCATATCATTTTTAATTCCCACGTTTCTGAATTCTATATAAATCATGCATTACATCTTTAAAACGCGGATACAGTTGTCGATAAATTTGAAAATAAGCTTTATACTTTTCATGCTCTTCCCAGTGAGGTTCACAGATATAGGATGCTTCCTGGCGGGGTAATTCGTCAAATGTTTCCACATGGCCTAAAGCTTTTAATGCAAGGTAAACAGCTCCAATAGCCGAAGCATCTTCTGTTTGCATAAGACAAAGACTTTTACCAGTAACATTAGCCAGAATTTGTATAAATATCCTTGACTTAAATAACCCGCCGCTAACATGAACTTTATCGATACTTCCAGCAGATTTTTCTAATATCTGCAACACGTCGTTCAACGAAAAGCAAATACCTTCTACTACAGCTCTTAAAAAATGTACGTTTTCATGCGCTATGGTAACGCCCAAAAAAGCTCCATTTGACCTGCTATCCCAAACAGGAGCCCTCTCTCCCATCAGGTAAGGCAAAAAAAGTAAGCCCTGGCTACCAGCTCCTATTGCTTCAATCTTACGGAACATTTCGTCATAATCGTCCTTTAAACTTTCTTGCAACAGATTTTCCGTGCACCATTTAACAGCAATTCCTCCATTACTAATAGCACCTCCGGAAATAAAAATTTGTTCATCCAGTAGATAATTAAACAGCATGGATTGAAAATTGTGAACAGCTTTACCGGAAGCAATCCGAACAGCCCCACTTGTACCTATTGTAATGGCAGCGAACGCTGGGGACATGGCTGAACTACCTAGATTAGCCAGGCATCCATCACTGGCGCCGATGACAAAAGGAGTAGACGCCTCAATGTGCAAAGCGTGAGCAATGGCCTCGGGTAAATCATAGCGCACTAATCCTGGCGAAACGGCTGTTGAAAGTTGAGCAGGTGTAATTCCGGTCAGTTGCAATGCATGATCATACCAGGTTAACTGCGTAATATCAAACAAACCAGTAGAAGAAGCTGTTGAATAGTCAACCTGAAACTGGTGAAACAACTTGTTCCATATATATTCTTTAATAGAAATAAACTTGTACACCTTTGAAAATAACTCCGGAGCATTTTCGCGCCACCAGATGATCTTGCACAGTGGCGACATGGCATGAATAGGCGTACCCGTTGCCTTATATAGGCTTTCGGCTATTAATGAAGCCCTTATTCGTTCAGCAACTTCATAACTCCTGCTGTCCGCCCAAGTAAGCATATTAGCTAATGCCCGGCCACTCTCATCTACTGGTATGATGCTATGCATTACAGCACTTAGACTGATAGCAGCAGGGTTTTCTTTAAGATGATTAACAGCCAAACTAATACTTTTCACGAATGCCTGGAAAATTTCGTCAGGCCTTTGTTCGCTGTATCCAGTCTGTGTCTGCAGGGTATCGTAATAGATCTGAGTTGAGAAAACAGTTTTTCCGTTAATATCTAAAGCTACAGCTTTGGTGCTTCCAGTACCAATATCAACACCTAAAAAGTAAACAGGCATAATGAAACAGGTTAAAGAGTAGAACGCTTTTCAATGTTGCCTATTAAAAATAAAATAAAAAGTTGAATAAGAAATGATTCGTATGAGTCCTTATTTGCAATTACGCACATAATAATCTTTCATTATTTCGAAAGCTTCTTGTTTTAATTGTTCTGCCGTTTTGTTTTCAGGAGAAAGTGGCTGTAAGAAATGCATTTCTATCGGTTGCGGCCAAAAGAAGAAGGTTTTGTTCCTTGGCAACACCTTACTGGTATTGAAAATAACAGCCGGTATTATTGATTTGCCGGTATCTACCGCTAACCGGAAAGCTCCGTCCTGAAATCGGGTTAGTGGTTGTAAGGTTTTGTTGCGAGTGCCTTCGGGATAGATACACATGTGCAACCCTATTGCTAAAACCTCCTTCATTTTTGCATAACTTTTTTTGCGGCTTTGTTCGCTTTTTCGGTCTACCAGAACACTGCCAGCCTTGTAGATTGTACCAAATACCGGAACACGGGATATTTCGATTTTGGCTATGGTTTTATTTGGTCCAGGGATGCCCGGGCTGGTAAGCGGAACATCCATAAAGCTTCTATGATTACAGATAACAATATAGTTTTCACCTTTTTTAAATTGCTCCCTTCCTTTAATGATCCTTTTTACACCTATAAGTGTAAAAAACAAACTCATCCATACTTCAAAAACCTTAAATAAATATAAGGTGCGCCTGGGCTCTGGTTGAAAAGAAATCAACCAGATCGGTAATATAACAATAAGCAAAGTGATGGTAAACCACAGTAAAGTCCAAAAGGCGAATACGCGACCCAGGATATTTTTCAACAAATTCATAATGCAAAGAAAAGCATGCAAGAGGGAATTTTATCTCATTCCCTTGTTTTAATCTAATGACCAATCAATAGGATCGATTCCATGTTTCACCAGATAATTGTTGGTTTTAGAAAAGTGACGGCAACCAAAGAAACCGTTTTTTGCAGATAATGGTGATGGATGTGCTGATTTTAAAATCAGGTGCTTTTTTCCATCTATCAAGGCAGCTTTTTCCTGGGCAAACCGTCCCCACAACAAAAAGACTACGTGTTCCTTCAGATCTGAAATCTTTTCTATAACAGTATTTGTCAATTTTTCCCAGCCTATTTTAGAGTGGCTCATGGGCTCCTGTGCACGCACTGTCAAAGAAGCGTTTAAAAGTAAAACGCCTTGCTTTGCCCACTTTTCTAAATTGCCATGTTTGGGTATTGGCACCCCAACATCGTCATGTAGTTCTTTAAATATATTGATTAGAGAAGGTGGGGGCTGTATACCATTCTGTACAGAAAAACTTAGTCCGTGTGCCTGCTTAATACCATGGTAGGGATCTTGCCCAAGAATTACCACTTTTACTTCATCAAATGGAGTTTTTTCAAAAGCATTAAAAATCAAGGGTCCTGGGGGATAAATGGTTTTTCCTTGTTTTTTTTCTGTTTTCAAATGTTCAGCAATCTGCAAAAAATATGGCTTCTTAAATTCATCTTTCAGGATCTCTTTCCAAGTGGCCTCTATCTTAACGTCCATCTTTTTTAGATGAAGGTAAAAACAAAATGAAATTGAATTTACCTGATGGGAGTGTTATTTTAATAGTTCAGGCAGATTGGCGTTCCCCAGAAGCTAATTGTTCATACAAAGGCTCCACAACATTTTGAACAATATGCCTTGAACGTGAAGCTGGTACCTGAATCTCAAAAGCAGGTTCCTGCTTTGGTAATTTATTTAGTGAAAATGCAATCTGCAAAAAAGTTTGGTAAATGATCTTTAAATCCAAAATAAAACAAGCCTTTTGTATATAAAACATATCGAGTTTAAATCGGTGGATTATATCAAGATAAGAGCTTACCTTTCCTCTATAACCTTTCACCTGTGCTATACCAGTAATTCCAGGTTTAACCATATGTCTTAGGTCATAATCCGGAACAACTTGTAAAAAGCCCAGACAATCGCTGATCATATGTGGCCTGGGTCCTACTATACTCATATCTCCGATCAACACATTGAAAAACTGTGGTAGTTCATCCAAACAGGAATGACGTAGGAACATACCAAACTTTGTAATGCGTGGATCGTTTGCTCCGGCTTGTTGCACATTTGCCATTGCATTTTTAACCATTGTCCGAAGCTTTATACAATAAAAGGGTTTACCAAATGCGCCTATTCTTTTTTGCAAAAAGAAAACCGGACCTTTAGAATCTGACTTGATGAGTATAGCCAGGAAGGGTAAAAGCCAGGATAGTATAAAGACGATCACAAGAAGAGATAACACGATGTCGAACAATCGTTTAAAAAATGAGAATAGGGTTTGTGATTTAATTTCATTGGCGCTGTTAATAGCCGAAGAAGCACTTCCTTTACTTAAAAAGTTTAGATTTCTGGTATAATTCATGGTTCGCCTGGTATTTTTCAGATACACTGCCCTAAATAAAAAATATGGGCTATTCACTCATTCGCTTCTAAAGGGATTCGTCTTCACCTAAGGGTACCGGAAAAACAAAAGCGATTTAACTGCTGACAACAGGCTTAAACAAAACGTTGCATTCTCTTAATAAAGTATATAAACTGTATAATTTATTTTGCTGATAGGCAACTTTATAAGCATAATTGCTTGTACCGTAAAGATTAGCTTAAAGCCAGGTCAGAAGTCAGTTCGATTTCCTGAGCAGTACATTACAAAAACAAAGCCAGTTATATTTTACAAGAACAAGCACAAGCACAAGCTCAACATTTAAAGGATTGCCTGTTGTTAATCTTTAAAACGTTTATGTTCCAGAAGCTTGGTGTATTTCAAAAAATGGTAAAAAGCATTAAATACAGACCATGTAAACCCATGAAATCCATTCAGGAAGTTCCTGTCTAATATATAATATCTAAGGAAGTTGAAAGGAAGGCCAAGGATAATAATAAACTTGTTCTTCGGTTTCTTTTTCAGAAGTAATTTTTTTGCACCCAAAGAAGAGTATAAGTTAATTTTTTGCAAATGCTGCGTATAACTATGATAGCTATAATGCAGTATTTTATGGGATAGCTTTCCAAGTTTACCATCCAGGATAACTTTTTCATGAACAAGAGCTCCATCCCAGTTGCCATTTTGTTTATTAAACAACCTGATTGATGGTGCATCTGCTTCTTTGCCGTACCGGAAGGGATTGTTCATATAAACCAGTCTCAATGGTATGGTAAAGCCAGAAAAAGCGATTTCACTTTTGCTTAATTCTGCTATAATTTCCTCTATAAGCGGCTCCGTTAAAACTTCGTCTGCATCTATGCACAATATCCAGTCGTTCTTTGCTTTTGATACCCCATATTTTTTTTGTTCTCCATAACCCTCAAATGAATGACTAAAAATGTCACATCCAAATTGCTGGCAGATTTCAATAGTTTTATCCGTACTACCGCTGTCAACAATTATAATTTCATCGCACCACCATAGTTTTGATAAGGTTTGTCCTATAATATTTTCTTCATTAAACGTTATGATAACAGCACTAACCTTGGGTTTACTTGCACTTAATCTTTCTATAGATAATGTATGGATGGCACTTTCTTGCATTATTTGTATCGGTTTCGGGCAATAAAAAGACTATTATAACAGGTAACTAAAAACTTGTTGTGTAAAATTTAGCAGAATATCAGGCAACAATATTACAAAACAAAGTTCTCAAAAGCATTTTATATATTAATCTAATAATCCAATAATCATTCCGTAAGCACCTTTTATTTGACATCAAATAATAAGAAAAATAAGTTGAAGTATTTTCTCACCTGACCATAAGCCATTAAGCAAATCATTTTTGTATTATATAAATAATTAACAATCAACAATTTAAATACCGTAACGCAATACAAGACATCCATTGTGGATTGGCAAATATATTTATCAGTAAAAGCTTCAGTAACACAAGTCATTATTATACAATCTTGTCCGACGTTTTTTAATCTTCCAAACAACAGAATTTACCAAGTTGGACAAAGTGAATTAATATCAACAGATTGGTATTTTTGTTACTGTTCATATTCACCCATATACCGTAATCTGAATGAAAGAGGATATTAAAGAGCCAAAAACGACCAAAGAAACCGAAATCGATTTAGGTGTATTTTTTAACCTTATCGAAAGGATCTTCAGAAAGACTGGAATTCTTTTGTCAACATTTTTTCTTTCTATTTTTCATTTTTTCATTAGCGTTCTGCTGTTCATCAGACGAAAATTTTTATGGTTGGCAATTGGCGCATTCATTGGTCTTGGATTTGGACTCCAACGTTACATTTCAAAAGGTCCCTCCTATTATTCTGAAATGTTGGTCAGAACCAACTTTGAAAGCACAAGACCATTGTATAATTTAATTAACTACTATAATTCGCTTATAGACCAGAAACGATTTAAAGACCTTTCTGCCATTTTTGGAATCCAAGAAAATGAAGCTCAAAATATGAGCAGTTTTGAAATTTCGCCTGTTGATGATTATATAGAAACGGCCCGTTTATATAGAACTACCTTTCTTGATCATAACCGGACCGGAACACTTAATAGAGATACCCTATGGAGCAACACGGTAAATTTCAAAGAATTTAAGGACCGCCTGAAACCTTATGATTATCCTATACAAAAGATAAGACTATATAGTACGCAGGCAGGTATTTACCCAAAAGTGCAGGAAGGGTTGATACGCTCTGTGAACAATAACAAGGTTTTACTTTTTTACAAGCAAGGCATCAATGACTTAAACACAAATGAAGTCAATATCCTACAACGGTCGTTATCAGGTTTGGATTCGCTAAGACAAGCATATATCAGTAAACTTAACAGGCCAGGCACTTCAAGCAACGGTGGCAATAACCTGATCATTGCTGATACGGGTCTTTCCAGCCCTGAAATCGCAATGGTTGACAAAGAATTATTATTAAAAGATGAACTGATCCAGGCAAAAAAGAAAGCAATGGAGGAGCAGGATATCTTACAAATGTATTCAGGATTTACGCCCACAGGCATAAAAGTTAAAGATATATCAAGACAATTTTATTTAAAATATGTCCTTTGGGGACTGTTAACAGCGTTTGGAATATTGCTCCTATTGGATTTCATTAGATTCTTAGAAAGAACTGATAAAGCAAGAAAAGCAAGCAGCCCTAGATCTAATTAAAAGCCCAATCAAAATAATACTTATTTATAGCTGATATGGTAAACAGATTAATTAAAATTGCTGTGTTAACTGGCGCGGCACATGTATTTACCATTATCACGCTAAAGTTTTTGTCGGAACGGGTAACAGCAGAGAAGATTAGTTTATTAGGGGAAGTTGACTCCCTGTTTCAGCTTATTGTAATTATTATAGCCATGGGATTACAGCTTTCGGCTGTCAGAGAAATTGCAACGTCACCAGATTGGAAGACGACTTATTACGAAACACAAACTGCCAGATTAACAATGAGTATCGTCCTGATACCGTTAAGTCTCCTTTCTGTTTTTAACCACCAATATAAATATTTCTTATTGGCGCCTGTATTCGCATTAAGTGGGGATTATGCATTATATGCAAGAGCAAAGCCTGTATTCGCTTCCGTGATTTCATTTTTCAGAGTTGCTTTGCCTTCATTGCTACTAATTATTATAACATTTCTTAGGAACGATTGGTCACTTCCAATTTATATAATCAGTACCATCTTAATTTACTTGATAACAA
>CBKWHA010000103.1:0-16875 GCA_966674115.1 uncultured Chitinophagaceae bacterium | reverse complement strand
GATTTTCCGCTTATCAATGGTGGTCACTTTGGCCTTCTGGCAACAAGTGTAGATAATATAACCCTTGATAATGTAAAGATGGATACCAACCGCGATGGTATGGATATCGACTGCTGCTTCAACGTACGCATTTCCAATTGCACCATCAACTCTCCCAACGACGATGCGATTGTTTTAAAAAGCTCTTATGCCCTCGGGTATGCCCGGCCTACGCAAAATGTAACCATAACCAATTGCCAGGTGAGCGGTTACGACCTGGGCACGCTATACGATGGCACCTATGAGCGCAAACAATTCAACCAGGTTCCTGACCAGGAAGGCCCCACCGGCCGTATTAAATTCGGAACCGAATCAAATGGTGGCTTTAAGAACATAACCATCTCTAATTGTGTATTTGAATACTGCCGCGGGTTGGCGCTGGAAACAGTAGATGGTGCCTTGCTGGAAGATGTAACGATCACCAATATTACCATGCGTGATATTGTGAACTCTCCCATTTTCCTGCGCTTAGGTGGCCGCATGCGTGGGCCCCAGGGTGTACCCATCGGCGAGTTGCGCCGTGTGTTGATCAGTAACATAGTGGCCTACAATGCCGACTCACATTTTGCTACATTGATCTCCGGCTTACCAGGAAATGAAATAGAAGATGTAAAGCTAAATAACATCCGCATCTATTATCGTCCTATCGATTCTCCACATTCCAGAATTCAGAAAGTGGTGCCGGAATATGAAAAGACTTATCCCGAGCCTCAAAAATTTGGCGTACTGCCTGCCTATGGCTTTTTCATTCGTCACGTAAAGAACATTGAATTGAACAATGTAGAAATTAGTTTCATGGGCAAGGAAACCCGTCCGGCTTTTATCCTGGATGATGTTAAAGGTGCCGATTTCTTCAGGGTGAAAGCACAGAAGGCTGGTGCTGCTCCCGTATATCAGTTAAAAAATGTAGAAGGATTTAGTCTCAAAGGCGGTGGCGAAATACCAGACAAAAAAGTAAACAAAACACCTCAGTTATCTTTTTAAAAAGGTCGAATGAAAAAAATATTGTTATATGCCATAAGTATTTTGACTGGATACAATGATGCAGAAGGTCAGAAGATCATCAGGAAACCGATTCCTGATAAACTGATTGTGCTCACATTCGACGATGCCCCCGTTACCCAGTTTACCTATGTGGCACCCCTGTTGAAGCAATATGGCTTTGGTGCTACATTCTATGTCTGCGAATTCCAACCCAACTTCAGTGATACGACAAAGTACATGACCTGGAAACAAATGCAGGAGCTCGGAAAGATGGGTTTTGAAATAGCCAACCACACGCATACACATGCGCATGTAAACAAAATAACCAAAGAGCAACTGGTCGCTGAATTAAAATATATAGAAGATAAATGCGACTCATTAGAGCTGGGTAAGCCTGAAACCTTTGCTTACCCCGGTTATGGATTGGATGCAAAGACCTTGGATGTTTTGCAGGAAAGGAATTACAGCTTTGCCCGTGCTGGTGGCAGCCGCCCGTATGATCCGCTTGTTGACCATCCTTACCTGATTCCAAGCTGGGCAACTACTGAGAAAAACAAGGAACAGGTCTTGAATGCCTTGCAACAGGCAAAGGACGGCAAGATCGTCGTATTGACTATTCATGGCGTTCCTGATTATGAGCATCCATGGGTAACCACACCACCTGAATTATTCAAAGAGTACTTGCAATTCTTGCATGATAATGACTACACGGTCATCGCATTAAAAGATTTGAAGAAATACATCAACGTAAAAAATGCGCTAAAGCATATACAACCTGATTTGCAAAAACCATTAAGAAACTGAGAACACCCAACCTAAAAACAAGGAAAGCTATATGAAACAAGTAAAAATTTATTTTCCAATTGCACTGATGTTCCATCTATCGCTTGCTGCATCAGCACAAACACAACATCTACCAGTGATGGAGACCGGCGGAAAAGACATGCCGGATGAATGGATCGATAAAGACACGCGTCATAAAGTGATTCGTCTCTCTCGCAAAGAAGGCAGTAACCGAAGCTTTTATTTTCATAATAACCCTTTCATTGGCAACAAAATGGTGTTTTACAGCACAGACAAAGCCGGAAAGCAACTCCACACTGTTGATCTGAATACATTGCAAACAGAACAGATTACCAACCATGTCTCGCCCATGAATGGTGAAATTGTTGGTAAAAAAAGTAAAAGGGTATATTACCAGATCCAGGACAGTGTTTATGCTACGAACATTGATACAAAACAAACAGAATTGTTGTTTGTTTTCCCTGCGGATTTCAAAGCAACTGTAACTACATTGAATGCAGATGAAACCCTGCTGGGTGGCGTTTGGTCAACAGAGGCGGAAAGGGAAATCTTCAAAAAGAATCCCAACAAAAGCGATTACTTCAATAAAATCTATGAAGCCAGGTTGCCACGCACCTTGTTCGCTGTAGACCTCAAAACAAAACAAATCAAAAAGTTGTTTACTGACTCTGCCTGGTTGAATCATGTGCAGTTTTCTTCAACTGACCCAAATTTGCTGATGTTCTGTCATGAAGGTCCCTGGCATAAAGTAGATCGCACCTGGACGATCAACTTAAATAACAACGAAATAAAGTTGATGCATAAGCGCACCATGGATATGGAAATAGCCGGGCATGAATGGTTTAGCCCCGATGGTAAGACCATCTGGTTTGACCTGCAGCAACCTCGTAGCGTTAATTTTTTTGTTGCGGGTACTGATGTGGAAACCGGAAAGGAGAAGAAGTATAGCCTCACCAGGGATGAATGGTCTATACATTTCAATACCTCACTCGATCAGAAATTATTTGCCGGCGATGGTGGCGATCCTGGCCAGGTAGCTAAAGCCAAAGATGGCATGTGGATCTATTTGTTCCGCCCCGATGGTGACCATTTCGTTTCAGAGCGTTTAGTGAACATGAAACACCATGGTTATAAGCTGGAACCCAATGTTCACTTTTCACCTGATGGCAAATGGGTGATCTTCCGGGCCAATTTTGAAGGAGAAGAACAGGTGTATGCAGTAGAAATAAAAAAGAGAGGAGGAGCGTAAAACCTTCACAACACAAAAACTAAAGAGCGATAACAGAATAAATTGAAACAATTCAACCATAATGGGACCTCAGACGTTTTCTATGAAGAAGATTACATTAACAACTATTCTTTCAGCAGCTTCAATTGCTGCCATGGCGCAGGTTTCCTGGCCTAAGATTAACCAGGAAACAAAGCCCTGGGCTCGCTGGTGGTGGGAGGGTAGTGCTGTGAATCAAAAAGATTTAACTGCCAATATGCAGGACTACAAAGCTGCTGGTTTAGGCGGTTTAGAGATCACACCGATTTATGGCGTACAGGGTTATGAAAAGCAATTCATTGACTTCTTATCACCCCAATGGATGCAATTGCTCGACTTTACCCTAAAAGAAGCAAAGCGTTTGAACCTGGGTATTGATATTGCCAATGGTACCGGGTGGCCTTTTGGCGGTCCCTGGATAAAAGATAAGGATGCCAGCAAAACGGTCTATTTCAAAAACTATCAACTGAATGGTGGCGAAGAGCTGAAAGAGCCCATTCTGTACAAGACAGATGGTTTTGTGCAAACTGCCAATACAAAGAAGGCAAGCGTTGATACATTGAAGCAGGATATTGCCTCCAATAAAAACCTGCAAGGCCTAGCTTTGGACCAGGTGAAATTCCCGGTGCAGCTCCCACTGCAAGTGTTGATGGCCTATTCTGATAATGGCCAAAAAATAGATTTGACTAATAAGGTAGATGCTTCTGGCAAGTTGAACTGGACAGCTCCTGCAGGTAAGTGGAATTTATACGCTCTTTTCCAGGGTCTGCATGGTAAAATGGTGGAAAGAGCCGCTCCGGGTGGTGAAGGTTATGCCATTGATCACTTTTCTGCTGAAGCCTTGCATACCTTCTTAAGCCGCTTTGACCAAGCATTTAAAGGACATGACATTTCTTATATCCGAGCCTTATTCAATGATTCTTATGAAGTAGATGATGCCCGCAGTGGCCAGTCGAACTGGACGCCTAAAATGTTTGCAGAATTCCAGCAAAGAAGAGGATACGATTTACGCAACTATTTGCCAGCGCTCTTCCAAAAGGCTGATGATGAAACCAACAGAAGAGTGTTGTATGATTATAGGGCAACCATAGACGAACTGATCCTGGAACATTTCACCAAAGAATGGAAGAAATGGGGAGATACCAAAGGTGCCATTATCCGTAACCAGTCACACGGCTCACCGGCCAACCTGCTGGACTTGTATGGGGCCATTGATATCCCGGAAACAGAGGGTACCGATATTATGCGTTTTAAATTTGCTACCTCGGCTGCCAATGTAATGGGCAAAAAACTGGCTTCTTCCGAATCTGCTACCTGGCTCAATGAGCATTTCTTATCCAACTGGGGTGATGTGAAAAAGGTACTCGACCTGTTTATGCTGGGTGGCGTGAATCACATCTTTTATCATGGAACAAACTATTCTCCTAAGAACGAAACTTGGCCTGGATGGTTGTTCTATGCGGCTGTTCATTTCAACCAGGCCAATCCACAGTGGAAAGACTTCAAAGCGCTCAATGAATATGTAGCGCGCTGCCAGTCATTTTTGCAAATGGGTAAGCCTGATAATAACGTGCTGTTATACTTTCCGCTGGTAGACCGTTATATGGAACCAGGTAGAGTGATGTTGCAACACTTTGATGGCATTGAAAAGAATTTTGAAGGAACAGACTTTGCCCATACAGCCGAATGGATGCAAGAAAAAGGTTATGGTTTCGATTTCTTTTCCGACCGTCAGTTGCAAAGAATGGCAACTATCAATGGAGATATTGTTACCAGTGGAAATGGTTACCAAACCATTCTATTACCTGCCAATAAGTTTATTCCAGAAGCTACTTTCCAAAAGTTGATGGAATTGGCCAGGAACGGAGCTCAGATACTGGTGTATAAATCCTTGCCCCAAGATGTGCCCGGCTTCAATAAACTGGAAGAACGTAGAACAGTTTTCCAAAATATGGTGCAACAACTTCGGTTTGCGGACAATGGTAAAATAAAGAAAGCTGCGGTTGGAAAAGGTGCCTTTATGATGAGTGATGATCTGGAAGCTTTGTTAGATGCTGCAAAAGTGAGAAGAGAAATTGTACACGAGGCTGGTATCCAATTCATCCGCAGAAGAAACAACGATGGATATACATATTTCCTGAACAACAGAACCGATAAAGCTTTCAGTGGCTGGGTACCATTGAGTGCAAAGGCTGCATCTGTTGCTTTATTCGATCCCATGTTTGCAAAAAGCGGCCTGGCTAAATCCAGACAAAGACAAAATGGAGCCATTGAAGTGTATATACAATTACAACCGTACGAATCTGCAATCGTCCAAACCTTCAACACGAAAAAAACAGGAAACACTTTCCCTTATGCAACACTTTCTGGTGTGGCGCAGGAGATCAGAGGCACATGGACCATTGAGTTTGTAAGTGGCGGTCCGGACTTACCAGCCAAAGTAACTACTGATAAACTAGGCACATGGACAAAGCTGGATGGCGACGATGTGAAGAATTTCTCTGGTACAGCCAGGTATACTGTTTCTTTTGCAAAACCATCTGGCAATGCTACGGCATGGCTTCTGGATTTAGGACATGTAGATGAAACCGCTGAAGTCTTCCTGAATGGTAAGAAAGTAACCACACTGATTGGACCTAACTTCAAAGTAGAAATACCAGCAACTAGTCTGCAGGCGAACAATAAACTGGAAGTTCTGGTTTCTAACCTGATGGCCAACCGAATTATTTACATGGATAAGAACGGCATGCAGTGGAAGAAATTTTACAACATCAACATGTCTGCCCGCAAGAGAGAAAACCTGAAGAACGGCGTGTTTGATGCTTCCGGTTGGGAGCCGCAGGACTCTGGCCTGTCAGGCCCGGTTACGCTGACACCAATAAGCAATAGGCAATAGACAACAGACAATTGCCAATTGTCTATTCACCAAAAATCTGTACAAATGAAGTGCTTCATCAAATTAACCTGTTTACTGTTATTACTGCTCCCGCTAACACAACAAAGTGCTGCTCAGAAAAAAGTAAAGGGTAAACTAGCTCCAAAGCCTTTATACCGCGATCCTGTTTATAATGGGGCCGCAGACCCGGTAATTATTTGGAACGCAAAAGAGAAAAAGTGGTTCATGTTCTACACCAACCGCCGTGCTACTATGGAAGATACTACTGGCGTAAAATGGGTACACGGAACCCGCATCGGTATTGCGGAATCGAAAGATGGGGCTACCTGGGAATACCGCGATACAGCAAACATCAACTATCGTCCTGTAGCTGATTACACCCACTGGGCACCTGATGTGATTGAGCACAACGGCACTTACCATATGTATCTGACTTATGTGCCCGGTGTATTTGCTGACTGGAACCACCCTCGAGATATTATTCACCTGACCAGTAAAGATCTATTCAACTGGAAGTACGAATCTACACTCAAATTAGCCTCCAATAGGGTGATTGATGCTTCTGTATTCCGTATGCCCGATGGTACCTGGCGCATGTGGTACAACAACGAGCGTGATGGAAAATCCATTTACTATGCCGATAGCAAGGACTTGTATAATTGGGAAGACAAAGGCAAAGTTTTTGGTGACCGTGGTGGTGAGGGACCGAAGGTATTTCAATGGAAAGGAAAATATTGGATGGTGGTGGACAATTGGGCCGGTCTAGGCATTTATTCTTCCGATGATTTGCAAAACTGGAAACGGCAAAAAGAACGCATTCTTGAGGCTCCGGGAAAAGGGCCTGAAGATGCTGCCATTGGCGGACACCCTGATGTAGTGGTCAATGGTGACCGTGCCTTCATTTACTATTTCACGCACCCGGGAAGAAGTAAGGCTGCTTCTGCACCTGCCGGCTCTGTTGCCTCCAAAATCAGTTTAATCCAGTTAGCCGAACTCAAATACAACAACGGTGAAATTACCTGCGACCGCGATCAACCTGTATACATCCATCTAAAACCAAACAAGAATAAATAAGAGAACAGATAATGAAAAAACTGCTGCTGGCAGCTTCGGCTGCCTTTGTGATGGCAAATTCATTTGCTCAAAACACAACACAAATCAAATACCTCTCCGGCACCGATAATAAAAATACCGTTGCCTGGGATTTCTATTGCACCGGCGGCCACAACAGCGGTAAATGGACAACCATTCAGGTGCCTTCCCATTGGGAGCAACAAGGCTTTGGCGCATACAACTATGGTCGCGATTATAAAACCTATGGTAAGAACTTCCGCTTTGCTGATGAAAAAGGCTTGTACAAACACCAGTTCACCGTACCTACAAACTGGAAGGATAAAGAAATCTATATTGTCTTCGAAGGCTCAATGACCGATACAGAGGTGAAGATCAATGGCAAGCCTGCCGGTGAAAAACACCAGGGGGCTTTTTACTGCTTTAAATACAACATCACCAACCTGCTAAAGTACGGGCAGCAAAACCTGCTGGAAGTAACTGTAAGCAAGTTGTCATCCGATAACTCCGTGAACAACGCCGAACGCCTGGCCGATTATTGGGTATTTGGCGGCATCTTCCGCCCTGTTTACCTGGAGGCATTGCCCAAACAACACATCGATCATACATCAATTGATGCAAAGGCTGATGGCTCTTTTGCCATGAATGTATTTGTAGCCAATATAGCCCAAAAAGGTGAGGTAATGGCCGAGATCAGGGATGCGGCAAATAAAGTAGTGGCTATAACAAGGCTTCCCATCAATGCAAACGACTCTGTGGTAAAGCTCACCACCAATGTGGCCAGTCCACTGCAATGGACAGCTGAAACACCCAACCTGTATAAAGTAAATGTTTCCCTTTTAGCAGGCGGAAAGAAGGTACACCAAACCTCAGATAAATTCGGTTTCAGAACCATTGAGATCCGCAAAGGCGATGGTATTTACCTCAATGGTACCAAGATCAAAATGAAAGGCGTAAACCGTCACGTGTGGTGGCCAGAGACCGGCAGGACCGTGAACGCAGGTATCGACCTGATGGATGTGAAACTGATGAAGGAAATGAATATGAATGCCGTTCGTTGTTCTCATTATCCTCCGGACAGGAACTTCCTGAACTTGTGTGATTCTTTAGGATTATATGTACTGGACGAATTGGCTGGTTGGCAGAAGGCCTACAGCACCAAAGCCGGTGAAAAACTGGTAAAAGAAATGGTGATCCGCGACGCCAACCATCCTTCCATCATTTTCTGGAGCAACGGCAACGAAGGCGGTCACAACTTTGCGCTGGATGATGACTATGGCAAATACGATCTTAGTAACCGCCCTGTTATTCATGCACACCACAGACCGGGCAATGCTTTCAATGGTATTGACTGTAACCACTACGAAGATTATTACAGCACGCAAAAGCTGGTTGCTGATACCAATATCTATATGCCTACAGAGTTTTTACACTCGCAGGATGATGGTGGCGCGGGTGCTGCACTGGCTGATTTCTGGGAATTACACTGGAATTCGAAAAAAGGTGCTGGTGGCTTCTTATGGGCGTTAGTAGATGAAGGCATTGTGCGTACCGACTTGAATAATATTATTGACGTAAATGGTGTCAATGCACCCGATGGTATCGTTGGTCCCCACCGCGAAAAGGAAGGCAGCTTCTATGCCATCCGTGAGATCTATTCACCAGTGAAGATCTGGATGAAAGATCTGCCTGCCAACTTCAACGGCATCATACCGGTAGAAAATCGTTATCATTTTACCAACCTTAATCAATGCACCTTCCACTGGGGTTTAGTGAATTACCGTAAACCGGGCGACCTGTTCATTGGTTTTGATGTAATAAAAAGTAGTCAGTTGACCAGTCCTTCTATTGCACCGGGTGGTGAAAAGGGAAATCTTCAGATTAATCTGCCCGACGACTGGAAGGCTTATGATGCATTGGTGCTTTCAGCTTTCGATCCTGCAAAGAATTTAATTTACAAATGGACCTGGAATGTAAAAGATAATGCGGGTTTATTGAACGGTATCGTTTCCTTGAAAGATACAGCGGTTACTTCTATAACTGAAACTGACAGCCTGATCACATTAACAGGCGGTGAAGTGTCAATCAGCCTTAGTAAAAAAGATGGACAGTTGAACGGTGTTCGCAACATGGCAAGTGACCCTCTTTTCTTTAACAATGGCCCTGTACTGGTGAGCGGTAACGCCACCGCAACTGGCGTCAAAACTTATAAGGAAGGGGATGCCCAGGTAGCTGAAGTTGCATATAGTGGTAACATGAAGTCAGCCAAATGGAAGATCTTTCCCAGCGGTTGGGTGCAATTGGATTATGAATACGAACTGAATGGAACCTATCCGTTTGCCGGCATAAGCTTTAATTATCCTGAAAACTTTGTACTTGGTGCCAAGTGGCTGGGTAGAGGTCCTTACCGGGTTTGGAAAAATCGCTTGCAGGGTGTGACCAACAATGTATGGCAGAATGTATACAACAATACGCAAACTGGTTCCGCTCCCTGGACATTTCCTGAGTTCAAAGGGTATTATGGCGATATCACCTGGATGGAGTTAAACACCGTGCAAGGCAAGTTCTGTGTAGCGACTCCTGACACAGGATTGTTTGTGCGCCTGTTCGATTTCTATGGCTTGTCCGGAGTGCGTCCGCATCCCGAACTGCCCGTGGGCAACCTGTCGTTCCTAGATCGCATTCCACCCATTGGCACTAAGTTAGCATTGAACATTAGTTACAACACCTCACAGTTAGGTCCTCAAAGCGAACCCAACAAACTAAACGGCACCTTCAAACGCACCTTGTATTTCTACTTCGGCTTACCCAAAACAAGCGGAGAGAACAAGCAGTTTGTGATGCCGAAGGTGAATGATTTATTTTAACCATTTGAACCGGGATTTTAGCCATATTGAACTGAGTGAGCTGATAAGGAGCTTTTCAGAAAGATCAATCTAATTTGGTTAAATTCCCGGTTTTAGCTTTACAGTATAAAAAAGCACCCGTCAATGCCAACCATTTTTTATAAATTAAGGTTCAGGTTTTACTTTGTAAGTTTCGATTGCAGCGAACCACCCCATATACACGTTGGCGATGATGTAAGAAAAATTTGCAAGTATTGGTTAAAGAATAATAAAGCAGTTTTGGTAGATAACCATGGATTCACCAAGCGTGAATTGGGAAGAGTGGAAATAATAATTAGAAGAGTGGAAATAATAATTAATGAAAATTATCAACTTCTTTTAAAGTCGTTTCATGAGTTCTGTAAGGGATACAAAAAATAAAAAAGAAGTAAAGAATTGGGTGAGTGAACTTTCATTCAAACACTTACCTAAAATAAAGGAAGTTGCTTTTATAAAAGATGAGATCGCTTTTGTTTTAAATGATAATCGCATTATTTATATTCCTCTCAGTTGGAGCAAAAAACTGCAAAAAGCTGCCCCTGAACAACGACGGAATTATAAAACCAATGGTATACACGTTTTTTGGGATGATGTGGATGAAATCATAGGCGTGAAGAATATTTAATTTGGAAAGGAGTTGTTTTTGTAGTGGAACCTTACGTGTTAAGTTTAAAAGCCATGCTGTTATTTGCGGCGTTATTGCCTTTTATTTGTTATCTCCGACTCATCCTGTATCGGTTTTCACCCGCCAGTTGCAGCCTCCTTTCATTTTCAGAGATGTACCTATCAAAATCTTCCGGCATCGTTAAGTGTTCATACACTTCGGCATAAAAGTGGAGTTTAAGACTACAGACTTGAGATTCGTTCCCTAAGCAACATACATTTGATGATCACCCCTCTATAAGCAAGTTCAAGGGGTTTTCAATAACATCGCAAATCCATCTGAGAAAACGGGCTGCATCAGCGCCATCAATCAGGCGATGATCATAGCTAAGTGATAAAGGAAGCATTAGTTTCGGCTTAAATTCATCATCTGTAAAAATGGGTTTCCATTCAGCTTTTGCTACCCCCAAAATAGCTGCTTGCGGATGATAAATAAGCGGGGTGAAGTTGGTGCCGCCTATTCCACCGACATTAGAAATCGTAAAGCTGCCGCCTTTCATTTCATCAACAGTTAATTTTCCTTGCCGGGCTTTCTCAGATAATTCAGTCAACTCAACTGAAAGATTGATTAGATCCTTCTTGTTAACATCCCGGACCACAGGAACAAGCAAGCCCCGCTCGGTATCAACAGCCACTCCTATATGAATGTATTTCTTGAGAATAATTTCCTGACTATTCACATCAATCGAAGCATTTAGCATTGGAAACTCCTGAAGGGCTTCAGCTAGAATTTTTAATAAAATGGCAGTGACAGTCAACTTCCCACCTTGCTGCTCGGCTAAATGATTTTTATTGGCTCTTAACTCTTCTATCTTTGAAATTTCAGCCTGATCAAAATGGGTTACATGAGGAATCGTATTCCAGGATACAGCCGTTCTTTTTGCTGTTGCCCTGCGTATACCCTTTAATGGGACCTTTTCTATCTTTCCCCATTGGGAAAAATCAGGCAGTGGCGGTTCTTCTGTTTCTGCACGTTTCCCTTTGCTTTGAATGATTTCTTTTGCATAGGCCTTAACATCATCCTCCAAAATTCTTCCTTCTGGCTCGCTTCCTTTCACCTCATTAACGTTTATACCTAATTCTCTTGCAAGTCTCAGAACATTTGGTGCTGCGACAATTTTTTGCTCTTTGCTTATAATTTCCTCTTCCCTGATTTTTTCTTCCTCCGTGGGTTTATGTTCTGGTTGTTCTTCCTTCTCCAGTTGAATTTCAACTGATTTTTCCTCTTCTTTCTCCTCAGGTTCTTCTTTTATTTCTTCTCTTTCTTCTCCCACTTTGGATTCAGCTTTCTCATCCTTACTAATTGTTTCTTCTTTTGGTTCCTCTTCTTTTTCTTTTACAACTTCTTTTTCTTTTGCCTCTCCGGTTGGCTGTTCCTCTCCCTCTGTTTCCAAAACCAGGATCACATCGCCTACTTTTATCTCATCATCTTCTTTTACACTGATTGATTTTACTTTGCCTGTTACCTCCGAAGGAACTTCAACAGAAGCCTTGTCGCTTTCAACGACGATCACGGACTGTGCCTTTTCAACAGTATCTCCTTCTGACACTAATACATTTGTTACAGTAGCAGATTCAACGCCTTCGGCAATTTTAGGTAGTTTAATTTCTTTCTGCATCATGTATTTGTTTTACCTTCTTTTATAAGCTTCTGCAGATTCATAATGGATTGGCCGGATTTGATTTCCCAGTATCAATTCCTAAAACATCTATTGATTTTACTAATTCTTCTTTACTGAATTTTCCTTCTTCAAATAAAGCTGATAAAGCAGCGAAAACGATGTGCTTATCATTTACTTCAAAAAATTCCCGCATGACTGAAACCGTATCACTTCTGCCAAAGCCATCTGTTCCTAATGCAATAAATTTTCCAGGAAACCATTTGGAAACCGACAGAGGCAAAGCTTTCAAATAATCACAGGCCGCAACAAACAAACTCTTCTCATTTCCAACACATTTTTCAATGTGCGATCTTATGCTCAAATGCTCTTTAGGTAAACGGTTTCCTCGTTCAGCATTAATAGCATTATCATATAATTGTTTGTAGCTCGTAACGCTCCAGACATCAACAGAAAAATTGAATTCTTCTTCCAGTATATCCGCTGCTTTCAACACTTCGGTCATTACGGCTCCGCTTCCCAAAAGGTTGATCTTACCGTTTTCATCCATTTTACCCGATTTTTTAAAACGGTACATGCCATTTATTATGTCCTCGTCAATACCTTCTTCCTGTGGTTTAGCAGGCATTTGATAAGTAGCGTTTATCACCGTTATATAATATATCCAATCCTTTCCTTCTACAAACATGTTCCTGAATCCCTCGCGAAAGATCACTGCTATTTCATAAGCAAAAGCGGGATCGTAAGCCTTTACATTCGGGAATGCCATTGCATACAGATGACTTTGCCCATCACAATGCTGCAATCCTTCCCCTGCCAGTGAACTCCTGCCCGAAACGCCTCCAATCAAAAAGCCCCGGGCACGGGCATCTGCAGCAGCCCAGGCCAGGTCACCAAATCGTTGAAAGCCAAACATGGAGTAAAAGAAAAAAACCGGGATCATGTTGATCCCCAAATTGGCATGTGCAGTACCGGCAGCAATAAAGGTAGACATGGAACCGGCTTCAGTAATGCCTTCCTCAATGATGGCACCCTTTATTTCTTCTTTATAATAAAGCAGGTTCTCCTTGTCAACGGGTTCATAATTTTGACCCAAAGGTGAATAAATTCCGGCCTGGTGAAACAGGGAATCCAAACCGAATGTGCGTGATTCGTCAGGAATAATGGGCACGATCAAACTGCCAATCTGTTTATCTTTCATGAGCGCCGAAAGCAGTTGGATCACCACCATCGTTGTTGCCGCCACCTTATCTTTTGAGCCCTCATAAAAACGTGAAAATGCTTTTTCATCGGGCATAGATAGCGGGTTGTTTCCACTTCGACGTTTGGGCAGCCAACCACCAAGCTTTTCTCTCTGCTTCATTAAATATTGATATTCCTCACTATCCTCATCAGGCAAATAAAAAGGAACCTCTTTAATATGTTCATCTGTGACGGGCACGTTAAACCGGTCTCTAAAATATTTCAGTTCCTCTTCGTCCAATACTTTCTGTTGGTGTGCTACATTACTTGCTTCGCCCGCTTTGCCCTGGCCATATCCTTTTACCGTTTGCGCCAAAATAACAGTTGGCCCCTCTCCATTTTCGACAGCCGCTTTGTATGCCTGATAAATCTTTACAGGATCATGTCCTCCTAAACGGAGATTCCTGATCTCTTCGTCAGAAAGATCTTCTACCAGTTTCATTAGTTTTTCATCCTGGCCAAATAAATGTTCACGGATATATTTGCCATCTGATGCCGCATATTTTTGAAACTGCCCATCCAGCGTTTTAGTCAATGTTTCTGCAAGTATGCCTTCCTTATCTTTTTCAAATAAGGCATCCCACTCACTCCCCCATAAGACTTTGATCACCTTCCAGCCAGCTCCTTTAAAAAGTGCTTCCAGCTCCTGGATGATTTTTCCATTGCCCCGCACAGGACCATCAAGGCGCTGTAGATTGCAGTTGATAACAAAAATGAGGTTATTGAGCTTTTCCCTTGCAGCTACTGTAATAGCGCCAATAGATTCCGGCTCATCCATTTCACCATCTCCTATAAACGCCCAAATATGCTGTTCTGACTTTTCTCTTAATCCTCTGTTCTCAAGGTATTTGCAAAACCTCGCCTGATAAATTGCCATAATGGGCGAAAGACCCATGGATACAGTTGGAAATTGCCAGTAATTTTCCATTAATCTTGGGTGAGGATAGGAGGAGATGCCTTTGTTGGACTGCAGTTCCAAACGGAAGTTTTCCAACGCTTCTTCATCCAACTGTCTTTCCACAAATGAACGGGCATAAACACCAGGAGAAGCATGTCCCTGGAAAAAAATCAGGTCAGAACCTTCATTGGTATTTTTAAAAAAATGATGGAAGCCGGTTTCAAACAGATCCGCAGTTGAAGCATAGGTAGAGATATGTCCGCCAATACCCTTGTTTTTTTTGTTGGCCTTCACTACCATGGCCATTGCATTCCAGCGGATAATGCCGGTTAGTTTACTTTCTATTTCAAGGTTGCCCGGATATGCTGACTCCTTTATAGGTGGAAGGGAATTGACATAAGGAGTATTGATGGGTGAAGAAAGTAAAATGCCATTTGCTGCCGCCTTATCGGAAAGTAAATGGATAATTTCCTGTACCCTTTCAGGAGGTTCATTCTGAATAATCCATTCAAAAGAATGGAGCCATTCCTGATTTTCGATATCGTATTGGTTTTCCACCACCAGAATTATCGTACGCTACATCAGCTTGTCCTGCGTACCCGTGTACGTGCTGCTTTCTCCTCACGAACAAATTCACCGGCTTGTGTACTCGGAGCTTTATCTTCTCGTTTTGCACGTTGGGCAGCCTTAATGGTTTTCTTTTCCGGCATAACAAAATGATTTGTAGTGTTGCGTTGCAATTGATATGCCATGGCAGGTTTCAAGCCCCATCAAAAGAATAACACTTCTCACGCTGCTCTTTTAATAGCCATTCATATTCCACCATTTCAATTTGCTTCAGATAACAATTCTGTTTCATAGAATTGAGAAAATCCAGCTCTTTATCACCTTGTACATCCAGTTCGAAGAAAGTGGTTACACTGCCGGATTGCTTGGAGATAAGTTTAAAGAATGCTACCATATGAAAAAGTTTTAAGTAAAGTGGCTGTTGGAATTTCATATGGCTATATGCCAATATACAAATATTTTTAACAACCAATAACACCACCCTTCCAGCAAACCTTTCCTATTTTTACCCCTTTTCTTTACCCTAAAACCTTAACACCAGATTCTTCCACATGAAAAAAAATGTTATTTGTTCCTTTTTTTGTTTGCTAATCCTTGCCTGCTCACCAGCATTAGCACAAAACACCACCTCCTGGTGGCATGGAAAAGAACGATCGCTACGCTACCGTCCTGAGGGAGAAGATTTCGTGATTACCAACGGCAATAAACGCTTCAACCGCGCCTTATATGGAACCAATACAGCCTTCCGTGCAGAGGCTGGTGATCTGCCCGAATTTGCCCTTTATATGCCGGGTATGGGCGGCAATTTGAAGTTTGGTTTGATATCCGGCAATACCAGCAAATGGCTCATTCATGCCAAAAATATTACGGCCCGTTATCGTCCGGGTTCTATGTTATACGAAATTAAAGATCCTTTGTTGGGTGATGGATCTTTGCGTCTTTCCATACTGGCCCTGGCAGAAGGCGAGGGCATCATTGTAAAAGCCCAAGGTCAAAACATTCCACCCAACATCAAACTGTTTGCAGCCTTTGGCGGCGCTACAGGTACCAAGTTTTCCCGCGATGGCGACATTGGGGCCGACCCGGAATCTTCTTTCTACTTAAAACCAGAGTATTGCAACAACAATATCTTTACCATCAAAGGCAACTCTTTCACCCTTTATTACGGTGCTAAAAAGCCATTATCAGAAGAAGACCGTTACGAGATCAAACATACGGCTGCACAACAAAGCAATTCTAATGCAGGTACAGTACCTCTAAAGAAATTGATGGGCGTTTTCCCTGCAACGGCCCGGTTAAAAATTGGCGATGCTGCCAAACAGGAATCTCCGCTTCAGTTTCTTTCCTCTTCCGAATCGGCAAGGCCTGCCCTTACGGCCCAAATGCCTCTCCAGTCCGGCGCCTTACACTTCCTGATTCAAAATCCTGAAGCAAAAGGTGCAGCAAATGCAGAGGCTGCTTTACTACACACAAAAGCAGAAGGAGCACGTCAAAAGCTGGCTGAAAGAGTAAAGCTCCATACGCCCGATCCTTACATCAATACCCTGGGAAGTGTATTGAGCATAGCCGCCGATGCTATCTGGGAAGATCCTTCTTATCTGCACGGCGCCGTTGCCTGGCGCATGCGGCTCAACGCCTGGAGGGGCGCTTATGCTGCCGATGCCCTTGGCTGGCACGACCGCGCCAGGAAGCATTTCAGTTCTTATGCTTTATCGCAGCTAACCACACCAGCCACAGGGCCCGTGGTTGCCGATACTGCACTTCACCTGGCCAGGCATGTTGAAAAACTGGGTACAGCAATGTTCAGCAGCGGTTATATCTGCCGCAATCCCAATGGCGATTTCCGCCCGCACCACTATGATATGAACCTGGTGTTTGTAGACCAGTTACTCACGCACTTCCAGTACACAGGAGATACTGCCTATGTAAGAGAAATGTGG
>CBKWHA010000102.1:0-16991 GCA_966674115.1 uncultured Chitinophagaceae bacterium | reverse complement strand
TGTGGACTATAAAAGCGTAGCGCCCAAATGCTCCTATATTACACCCGTACCCGGCGGTGTGGGTCCCATGACCATTGCAGCCCTGTTGAAAAATACATACCAGTCCTGCGCCAAAAAGAACTACGACTAATGTGACCTAAACTCATAGCCCATAACCCTTAACTCATAACCCTTCACCTTGAGAACCCGTGGGTACGAAAATTGACAAATGAACATTACTACAGAATATAAAACGATAACCCTCCCTGTAATGGAACACTTTTATACCTTACAGGGAGAAGGTTTACACCAGGGCAAGGCTGCTTACTTTATAAGGTTGGGGGGCTGTGATGTGGGTTGTGTATGGTGCGATGTTAAGGATAGCTGGGAAGAAGGCCGGCACCCACTTCGCAGTATTGAGTTTTTGGTAAATGAAGTGAAGAAAACACCAACCCAAATAGTTGTTATTACGGGTGGAGAACCGTTGATGCATGACCTGACGGAGCTCACCCAGGCACTCAAAGAGGCCGGTTTTAAAACACACATGGAAACTTCCGGAAGTTCTCCTTTGTCAGGTACTTGGGATTGGATCACAGTTTCTCCCAAAAAATTCAAAGCGCCTTTAGCTGAAGTACTGCAACATGCCAGTGAGCTGAAAATAGTTGTTTTCAATAAGTCGGATTTTGACTGGGCTGAAAAACACGCCGTCCTCGTTCCTCCTTCCTGTAAATTATACCTGCAACCCGAATGGGGTAAGAAAGAGACCGTGACCCCGCTCATTATCGATTACATCAAAGCCCATCCCGAATGGCAGTTATCACTGCAGATTCATAAATATATCAATGTGCCTTAAGGATTTGAAAAACTCAGGATTTGCCTAAACGTTAAAATAGCTTCCTGATAAGGACAACCGTAAAATCATTCCTTATCTTCATTTAATGAAGATATCGCACCCTTTATATATTATATTTTTTATTCTATATTCTATATTTTCTATTTCTTCCGCTTACGCCCAGTACGATCCGTCCAAAGTGAATAAGAAGGCGGTGGAAGCTTACAACAAAGGCCTGGAAAAAGCCCAGAGTGGCAAATACAATGATGCCATCGAATCTTTTGAGGAAGCTATAAAAAGGGAGCCCAAGTATGTTGAAGCTTACCTTTCACTGGCAGGAGTTTATGGCGAATTAAAAGATCATACACAAAGCATCGCTACATATGAAAAAGCCTTTGCATTGGATTCCAATTTTACATCAGACCTACGACTGCCTTATTCTATTAATCTTGCTGCAACGGGGCAATTTGATAAAGCCCTGAGCGCAGTCAATGCCTTACTGGCAAGGCCTAACCTTGGTGAAAATACCAGAAAGGCCGCCGAATACCGGCAGAAAACTTACCTGTTTGCTATTGATTATGCCAGGAACAATCCAGTTGGGGATTATGTGTTCAAGCCTGTGAATATGGGAGATAACGTCAATTCGTCTGAAGCGGAATATTTTCCTTCCATGCCAATTGACGGCAGCGGATTGGTATTTACCAGGCGATTGAATGATTTTAATGAAGACTTTTTTATCAGCGAAAGCAGCAATGGCACCTGGGGGCCTGCACGCAGGCTGACCGGCAGTATCAACACCTCGCTCAATGAAGGCGCCCAAATGATCGCGCAGGATGGTCAATGGCTTGTTTTTACCGGGTGTACGCGCCCGGACGGCTATGGAAGTTGTGATATTTATATTTCTTACAAAACACCTAATGGTTGGAGTGAAGCTGTTAACCTGGGAAACAAAGTCAACTCTGAACACTGGGATTCGCAACCATGTCTTTCCCCGGACAAAAGAGACCTCTATTTCAGCAGCCATCGACCGGGGGGATTGGGTGGCAGCGACATTTATGTATCTCACCTGCAGTCCAATGGCCGGTGGAGTGAACCAGAGAATTTAGGCCCGCAGATCAATACATCGGGCAATGAATTCAGCCCGTTTATTCATGCCGATAATCAAAACCTGTATTTTACATCAACGGGTTGGCCTGGCTATGGCAAAGAAGATCTGTTTGTTTCCAGGAAAGGACCCGATGGTAAATGGGGAACACCCAAAAATTTAGGTTATCCCGTTAACACTGTCAATGAGGAAGGCTCTCTATTTATTGCTGCCGATGGTAAAACTGCTTTCTATTCCAGTGACCGTGCCCAGGGTAAGGGCATGCTGGATATTTACAGTTTTGAATTGAGACCCGATATCCGTCCCGCCAGAACATTATGGGTAAAAGGAAAGGTATATGATAAAAAGACCTCGACCGGTCTGCCGTCCAGCGTGGAGTTGATTGACCTGGCATCAAAGCAAACCGTTTCTAAAGTGCAAACAGATGAAACCGGTAATTATCTGATTACGCTCCCTGTGGGTAAAGATTATGCATTTAATGTAGCGCGCCGCGGATATTTATTTTATTCAGATAATTATGCATTGTCCAATAAAGCTCCCGACTCAACTTACCAGAAAGATATTCCCCTGCAACCTATTGAAGTAAATGCTTCGGTGGTGCTGAAAAATATTTTCTTTGACTTCAATAAGTATGATTTGAAGCCAGAATCCCAAACCGAGTTGGACAAGGTGGTGCAGTTGCTACAGGAAAATCCATCTGTAAAGATCCAGTTGGAAGGGCATACAGACAACATTGGCAATGCCGCCGATAACCTGAAGCTTTCTGAGAACCGGGCAAAGTCTGTTGTTAATTACTTAATAAGCAAAGGTGTTGACGGTAAGCGACTAGCGGCCAAAGGATTTGGTGCCACTCAGCCCATTGCAGACAATGAAACTGAGGAAGGCCGTGCACAAAACAGGCGCACAGAATTGAAGATTGTAGGCAAGTAATTCATCATTATTTAATATTTTGCATGAAATAAAAAACCAAGACCCTGAACTCCGAACTGCTTTATCAACTGGCGCTGACACTCGTTCCTAATATCGGCGACGTACAAGCGAAAATATTGATCCAACATTTTGGCGATGCATCTTCCATCTTCAAGGCCAAAATTTCCAACCTCGAACAAATTGAGGGTATAGGCACAATAAGAGCAAAAAGTATAAAAGAGTTCAAAGATTTTGAAAGGGCGGAAAAAGAGATCCGTTTCATAGAGAAATACAAGATCAAAGCGCTTTTCTTAAACGACAAAGATTATCCCCGGCGCCTGCTCAACTGCTACGATTCGCCTTCACTTCTTTTTTATAAGGGTGCAGCAGATCTGAATACCTCCAGGATCATATCCATCGTTGGTACCAGGAACAATACGGAATACGGCAAAAGTTTTACTGAAAAACTGATAAAAGACTTGTCGGGTGAGAACGTTTTGATCGTTAGTGGCCTGGCCTATGGTATTGATGCCATTGCCCACAAGGCAGCTTTGAAAAACGGACTACCCACTGTTGGTGCTGTTGGACATGGATTGGATATAATCTATCCTTCCGAAAATAAAACACTTGCTAAAGACATGGTGCAAAAGGAGGGAGGGATCATTTCAGAATTTTTTAGCGGAACCAAACCCGACAAACACAATTTCCCATTGCGCAACCGTATCGTTGCCGGCCTGGCCGATGCTACCATTGTCGTAGAAACCGCTGTAAAAGGCGGTAGCATGATCACCGCCAAGCTGGCCGATTCTTACAATCGTGATGTATTTGCTGTACCAGGCAGGATCAATGATCTCAAAAGCAAGGGCTGCAATCATCTGATCCAATACAACAAGGCCATATTGCTCACTGATGCCAGCCAATTGCTGCAGGTAATGGGGTGGGAGGAAAAGAAAAAAGAAAAAGCTCCACAGCAAAGAGAATTCTTCATAGAGTTTACCTCCGAAGAAAAGCAGATCGTGCAACTGTTGAAGGAAAAAGAAACAGTGCATATCGACGAAATTAACCTGCGCAGTGGCCTCAGCAGCTCCTCCATTGCTACCGCCATCCTGAACCTTGAATTACAGAGTGTGATAACAACCCTGCCGGGGAAATTGTATAAGTTGTTGTAATTCTGTGGTTTACTACAAACTATAAACTATAAACTTCCAATACCCTTACCTTTGCACATGGCAGAAAAAAATACCTCCTCAGAAAAGATTCATTTAGAAGGTTTAACGTTCGATGATGTACTGCTGGTTCCGTCTTACTCGGAAATCCTGCCCCGCGACGTTGACATCAAAACCCGTCTTACAAAAAATATTACACTCAATGTTCCCATGCTCTCAGCAGCAATGGATACAGTAACCGAGGCTTCCCTGGCCATTGCTTTAGCACGTGAGGGTGGAATCGGCATCCTGCACAAGAACATGAGTATTGAAAAACAAGCCGACCAGGTGCGTAAGGTAAAACGTAGTGAAAGCGGGATGATCATTGATCCGATTACGTTAACCATAGACGCTACGATTGGCGATGCCCTGCGCCTGATGCGGGAGAATAAAATAGGCGGTATTCCTGTCACCGATGGTAATGGAACCCTTGCTGGCATTATCACCAACCGTGACCTTCGTTTCGAAGCAGATGGGCACCGGAAAGTAAGTGAAGTAATGACAAAAGAAAACCTCATTACTGCTCCTGAAGGTACCAACCTGAAAATGGCTGAATCTATACTGCAAAAACATAAGATTGAAAAGCTACCTGTTGTCAATAAGTCAGGCAAGCTGATCGGCCTCATTACCTATCGCGATATTCTGAAGCTGTATAGCTTCCCTAATGCCGTAAAAGACTCTTTCGGACGCCTGCTTGTAGGCGCTGCTGTAGGCGTTACCCGCGACCTGCTGGACCGCGTAGCTGCCCTGCAAAGTGTAAGTGTAGATGTGATCTGCCTGGACAGCGCACATGGTCATTCCAGAGGCATACTGGATTCAGTAAAAAATGTGAAAAAGAACTTCAAAAATATCAACCTCATTGCAGGTAATATAGCAACAGCCGCCGGTGCCCAGGCACTTGTTGATGCTGGTGCTGATGCTGTGAAAGTAGGCATTGGACCTGGCTCTATTTGTACAACCCGTGTTGTAGCCGGTGCTGGTGTACCTCAGTTGACCGCTATTATGGAAGCCCATTCTGTTTTATCCAAAGCTGGCATTCCGTTGATCGCTGATGGCGGTATCCGCTATACAGGAGATATGGTGAAAGCCCTTGCCGCAGGTGCCGATTGCGTGATGATGGGTAGCATTTTTGCAGGAACTGAAGAAAGCCCTGGTGATACTATTATTTATGAAGGCCGTAAGTTCAAGGAATACCGTGGTATGGGTTCTCTGGGCGCCATGTCTACAGGCAGCAGCGACCGCTACTTCCAGGATCCGGAAGCTGATGTGAAGAAGTATGTACCTGAAGGTATTGAAGGCCGTGTAGCCTACAAAGGCATGCTGAAAGAGATCGTTTACCAGTATGTCGGTGGCCTGCGTGCCGGTATGGGTTATTGTGGTGCTAAAAACATTGCTGAACTTCAAAAGGCGCGGTTTGTAAAGATCACGAACGCCGGTATGCGCGAAAGCCATGCGCACGACGTGGAAATTACAAGGGAAGCACCGAACTATTCGAGAAAGTAGTTTATGGTTTATAGTTTATTGTTTATGGTTATCGTAAGTTGTTGAAGAAACTTTTCTGATTGGTAAAGTTTCAATACAGAAAAACTATTTCTACAGCCAAGACAACCATAAACAATAAACCATAAACTTCCCCATGCGCATTGAACATCGCTACATAAAACAAGGCTTGTACACGCCGGCTGGGGCTACCAGTCTTTTGGTTGGTACCTTCCCGAGTGTGCTTGTCCGCGAGGCTTTTAACCGCTTGCGACCTACAGATGTTGACTTCTTTTATGGCAGCATCGACAACAACTTCTGGAAAGACCTGGGTATCATCTACAACCGTAATTTTTCTTTTACGCGTTCCCAGGAAGCGGTTGAAGAGAGAATGGAGTTATTGGATGAATTGAAAATGGCGATGTCCGATGCCATCTTCGCCTGTGAAACTACCGGGAGTGCTATGGATACAGCTTTGCAAAACATAGAGCCGAATGTTTATGTCATTGATGTTTTAGACAACACGCCAACAATTCATACTCTGTTTTTTACCAGTAGTTCAGGAAAAGTAAATGCGGAAACGCTTACGCTCAGGGTCTTAAAAGAAAGCGGTCGTATGACCAAAATGAAGATCACCCAGAAAAGTGGTCCGCGCATGAGGAGCTTCTTGTTTACAGATAAAACAGGCAAGCAACACCCAATGAAGTCTGTCACTCTTTATTCTCCCTCGCCGCTGGCCGAGCAATGGGGTGGGCTGACACCAGAAAAGAGGAGGGCGCAATACAGCATGTATTTGCCAAAGAGGTAGCCCGATTCGTCATTTTCCAATTATCTTTCCACCTCAAAAAATTGGCATTGAAAAAGCTGTACTTCATTTTACTTTTTACACTCAATGTTTTAAACTTTACATACTCCCAGCCTTGTCCATTGCGCATTAGCCTGCTCACTTGCGCGCCGGGAGAAGAGTTATATTCCACCTTCGGTCATACGGCTTTACGCGTTACAGACAGTGCCGCAGGAACTGATTATGTGTTCAATTATGGAACGTTTGAATTCGGTCCTGACTTTTATATGCAATTTATCCGGGGAAAGCTTCTTTATTATTTGTCTGTAGAGAATTTTTCTGATTTTGTAGCACAGTACCAATGGGAAAGTCGCAGTATACAGGAGCAGGTATTACAACTTAGTTGTGAAGAAAAACAGAAACTATACACAGCTTTGCAAATTAATGCGCGCATAGAGAACCGATACTACCGTTATGATTTTCTTTTTGATAACTGTACCACAAGGGCTAGGGATATTGTAGCACGGAGTACAGCTTCACAGGTGATCTTCCGGAATATTCTGCCCAGGGATGTACCGACTTTTCGAGACCTGATTCATAGCTACCTCAACCTGGGCGGACAATACTGGAGCAAGCTGGGCATAGATATCCTGCTCGGCGCTAAACTAGATATGCAGGTGACGAACCTGCAAGCCATGTTTTTACCGGATTATCTTTTAAAAGGCTTTGACAAGGCTTCTGTAAGTGATAGTGCAACAGTTGTCAGCCAGCCATTGGCATCCCCACCACAGACCATTTTACAAATGCCTTTACCGCTCAATAAAGGTTCTTTATTCAGGCCAACAATAGTTTTTTCGCTTTTACTTCTTTTGATCCTGTCGCTTTCTTTTGTTAAAACCAGGTGGGCTTTCAATGTTTTGCAGGTTTTTGATTTTATTTTCTACTTTGCTTTGGGACTTGCCGGCCTGGTGCTCTTGTTTATGTGGTTTGGTACCGACCACGTTGTTTGCCGGAATAACTTTAACTTGATATGGGCCATGCCTACACACGTGGTTATGGCTTTCTTCCTGCATAAGAAAAGAGAGTGGGTAAGTAAGTATTATAGGGTTGTTTTCTGGATTACCCTATTACTGGCACTTGCCTGGGCTTTTCTGCCTCAGGAAATGAATCATGCGTTGTTGCCCGTTATGGCCCTGATCCTATTGCGTAGCTGGGAACTTTCCAGAATCAATTTGGAAAGGAAAAAAAGCTATTTAATAGTTAAATAATGGAAGTTAATAGATAAAAAGCCGGGCTATTAGTTAAATAAGAGAACTTTATCTTTTTAATAAGCTATTATGCAGGAGAAAGAAATTAGCTATAATGGCAAAAGGCTGTTTTACAGGCTTCAGGGTGATGGCCCTTTGGTCGTATTACTGCACGGATTTGGTGAGGATGGCAATGTTTGGGAAGCACAGTTTGATATATTTCCCGGTAATACACTCATTATTCCTGATCTTCCGGGCAGCGGCCGTTCAGAAATAATAGAAGATATGAGCATGGAGGGATTAGCAGAGGCTGTAAGGGAAATAATTAAGGTGGAAAGCAAAGCAAACCCTCACGAACGAAATCATTCCAATAACAACGATGCTCCCCTTCAGGGGCTGAGCGTGGTCCTTATTGGCCACAGCATGGGAGGCTATATTACTCTTGCGTATGCAGATAAATACCCGGATGACCTGGCCGGTTTTGGCCTGTTTCATTCCACGGCTTACGCCGATACAGAAGAAAAAAAGGAAACCCGGCGTAAGGGGATTGCTTTTACAGAAAAGTATGGAGCCTTTGAATTCCTGAAAACTGCCATTCCTAATATGTATAGTCCTGCTACCAGGGAAGCCGATACACAGTTGGTAGAAAGGCATATACAGTCGCTACAGCAGTTTTCCAAAGCAGCCTTGATCGCTTATTACGAGTCTATGATAAAACGACCTGACCGGACTCATGTGCTGAAACAAAATAAAATTCCTGTTTTATTCGTATTAGGTAAGCACGATGCTGCTGTGCCGCTCCAGGATGGGCTGCAACAAGCGCATTTGCCAGGTATTTCTTATGTACACATTCTTGAAGACTCCGGTCATATGGGCATGTGTGAAGAAGCGGATAAGAGCAACCGGCTGCTCCAGGAGTTTGTTCATCAGAGCTGTAGCTCCTGAACTTTTTCAGTCCGGCCATGTATTGATCAATAATACCACAATTATTCAATGATAAGGATCTTCTTTCTTATATCCACCCTATTCTCCTTTTTGCTTGCCTCCGCATCACATATTGTTGGTGGAGAGATGATCTACGAATACATTGGAACTGGTGCTACTGCAGGAACAAAAAAATACCGTATTACCTTACGCCTGTTTCGCGACCAGCATTGTGAACCGCCCTGCGCAGGCATGCCTGGTAACGTTTTTATCGGCATTTTTAATAATGACGACAACAGGCAATATCCTTCTTCCGGAAGTTACTTCGATGTAGATAAGAGTATTGAAGATGGTGTGCCTGTTGGAGAAATTCCACCTTGTGTGGTTAACCCCCCGCATTTGGATTATCATTATGCTGAGTATCAGTTTACTGTGGACCTACCGGAAAATAACAATGGTTATACAGCCTCTTATCAAACCTGCTGTCGTGTCAATCAACTAACTAACGTTTTCAATACACCTTCCCAAGGCGATGGTACTGGTTCTACTTATGCCTGCTCCATTCCGGGCAGGAACCAATTGCCCGCCGGTCAGAATAACAGCAGCCCTAAATTTAATATAGGTGTTGATCCTATCTGTCATGGAAAACCATTTACGTTAGACTTTAGTGCAGTAGAGCCTGATGGAACCGATCAACTGGTGTATTCCTTCTGTGAAGCCTATAATGGCGGCGCAACAACGAGTGCTCAAAATGTAAATCCTGCTCCACCACCATACGGGATGGTGCCTTATATAAATGGGTATACAGGCAGTAATCCTATGGGTTCCAGCGTAAAGATCGATCCCAAAACGGGTATGATTACCGGCATTGCTCCTGCAGAGGGAAATTATGTGATCTGTGTCTGCATCAGCGAATACAGGCAGGGAAAATTGATAGGTGTGCACCGTAAAGACTTTATTGTAAATGTGGAGAACTGCGATTTTGCCGGTGCCCAATTGCAGCCTTCCTATACATTTTGCGAAAGCCTGACCGCATCTTTCAAGAATGAAAACAACTCACCACTGAACAAAACTTATTTCTGGGATTTTGGCGATGGAAATTCTTCTACTGAAATAGCCCCAACGCATACTTATGCTACTGCAGGTACTTATACGGTGACCTTATATGTGAACCGTGATGAGCCTTGCAATGGTATTGCAACTACACAGGTTAAAGTTTATCCGCTTTTCAAACCAGACTTTACAGTAGAAGGATTGTGTGTAAACAAGCCTTCCTCGTTCCTAGATAAAACAACAGCCACTTATGGTGTAGTGGATTCCTGGCAGTGGGACTTTGGGGACCCGAATTCAACTGCTGATGTGTCAACTCAAAAAGATCCTACTTATACATATAACCAAACAGGACCTAAAAATATCAGCTTAACTGCAACCAGTTCACAAGGTTGTAGTGGTACGATCGTGAAGAGAGTGGATGTCTTCGACAAGCCGCAGGTAGATCTAAAGTTCAGGGATACATTGATTTGTAATGGCGATCAGCTTCAGTTGGAAGCCTTAGGTGGCGGCAATTTTAGTTGGACGCCTGCCGCAGATATAACGAATGCCAATACCGCAACACCAACAGTAGCTCCTGCCACTACCACCAGGTATGTTGTGACATTGGATGTGGATGGTTGTGTAAATACAGATTCTGTGCAGGTCCGGGTTGTCGATTTTGTGACCCTTCGCGCTATGGACGATACCACTATTTGTGCAACCGACAACTTACAATTAAGTGCAGTAACTGATGGCTTACGTTATCAGTGGAGCCCTGCAACAGGCGTCAGCAATCCTGCTATTCTATCGCCATTAGCTGCGCCTGATACTACAACAACTTACCAATTAACTGCTTTTATTGGGCATTGTTCTGAAACAGATAATGTTATAGTTAGAGTGGTGCCATATCCAGTAGCCAATGCCGGGCCGGACGCGGTAATTTGTAACAATTCGTCTGCCCAATTGCATGGAAGTATTGTTGGAAAAACCTTCACCTGGTCGCCGGATGCCCTATTGACCAATGAGCATACGCTAAGCCCGGTTGCGCATCCCCGGCGCAGTACTTCTTTTATTTTATCAGCCTATGATGATCAGGGTTGTCCTAAACCGGGCAGGGATACAGTCGATGTAACTGTTTTGCCTGAGGTGAATGCATTTGCCGGGGGAGATACGGCTGTGGTTGTTGGGCAGCAAGTACAGTTGCAGGCTACAGGAGGCGTAAATTACATTTGGAGCCCTTCTACTGCCCTGAATAACACGGGAATACCAAACCCAATAGCTGTTTATGACGGCAGCCTGGATAGTGTTCGCTACCAAGTAGTTGTTAGCGATGAAGCCGGGTGCACCGATACAACTTATGTACGGGTGCGTATTTTTAAAACAGAGCCGAGGATATTTGTTCCTACAGCCTTTACCCCTAATGGGGATAATAATAATGATATCTTCCGTCCCATTGCAGCCGGGATGAGCCGTATTGAATTCTTCCGGGTCTTCAACCGCTGGGGCGAGTTAGTTTTTAGTACAACCGAAAATGGTAAAGGCTGGGATGGCCGCATTAAAGGCCAGGAACAAGCCTCTGGCACCTATGTATGGGTCGTAAAAGGACTTGATTATACGGGCAAAGAGTTCTTTGCAAAAGGAACGGTGACATTGATTCGTTAGCAGGTTACATTTGCTCAAACTTTTCTACACGTGCAAAAAACAGTATTAATTACGGGCGTTACATCAGGTATTGGCGAGGCTTGTGCCATTCAATTTGCATCCAACCACTATAAGCTGATTTTAAACGGGCGCAGATCAGACAGATTAAATATTCTTAAAGAAAAGTTAGAAAAACAGTTTCAGGCTTCCGTTTTTTTATTGCCCTTTGATGTTCGTAACCGGAAGCATGTTTTCGATGCTATAAAAAGCCTTCCTGAAGAATGGCGGGATATTGATATCCTGATCAATAATGCTGGTCTCGCATTAGGCCGCGACTTTTTTAACGATGCTTCCCTTGACGACTGGGATACGATGATGGATACCAATGTCAAGGGATTGCTTTATGTATCTAAAGCAGTTGTGCCTTATATGATCAATCGTAAAAAAGGGCACATCATTAATATTGGCTCTATTGCCGGCAAAGAAGTTTATGAAAGAGGTAATGCCTACTGTGCCAGCAAGCATGCTGTTGATGCTATTTCCAAAGCTATGCGCATAGACCTGCTACAGTACCAGATAAAAGTTACAGCCATTCATCCAGGTGCCGTAGAAACTGAGTTCTCCATTGTGCGCTTCAAAGGAGATGAGTCTGCAGCTAAAAAGGTTTATGAAGGCTACCAGCCCCTTACAGGAGAAGATGTAGCCTCGGTTATATACTACACAGCTACGTTGCCTCCTCACGTTTGCATCAATGACCTGGTGCTTACGCCAACTCAACAGGCAAATTCCTATCATTTTAACAGATCGTAGTTTAAAGAAGGAGCGACTATGGCATCATCTTGGCGTACATAGTATGGTTTTGTAGGAAAATGTCAGGATTAATACTTAGTAGTGCTAAATCGTGCGCAACTTTTGCCGAGACTTAAAACCTTTTAAATAGTTTTATGCTCAATTCTTTTAATACCTTTAAAATCCGTCTTTTGAAACCGTACCTTATCCTATTCGTATTCAGCTTTTGCTGTATTTTTTCTGCCTCAGCACAGAACAATGTTATCCGCATTCAGGAATGTAAAAGTGAAGTGATCCAAAACCAGGTGGACAGCCTTAAAAAGCTATATGCCAAAGATGGCTTTACAGTTTTAAAGGAAGCCTCCATAACTATGGAGAGCGAATATGAGATGCCTGTTGTAGTCCCGCTGCAACAGCAAAGCTGGTACCAGTTTGTTTTTATAGGAGAGCCCACATCCCGCCTTTATGAAGTGCGCATGTACGACTGGAGTGAAAAACAAGTGGTATTCCAGCAAAAACGCTGGGGTGATGTGGATGGTAATATCATTTCTTATTCTTATCAGCCTAAATCATCTGAGTTCCATATGATGAAGCCTGTACAGGTAAACAAGAAACAGAAGAAAAACCTGTGCGGCTATGTTATGCTTTTGAAAAGAACGCAAGCTACCGGTCAGCAACAAGCGCAAAATACAAGATAACAGTTATATAATTATCAACTTTTTTCATTTACTATTTGCACATATCAGCAAGCATGTTTATTTTACATGAAAACTAACTGTGCGTAACTGCTTTTTGTATCTACTTGGATTGATCCCTTTAACATCTGCCTCGCAAATACTTCATTTGCCTGAGCACAAAGCATCCCTGCAAACAACCACTTACAGTAAACACCAGTTTGAAGCTTTCTCATTTGTATCTAACCAGGCAGCAATTGCTCTTTTTGCAAAACCAACAGTAGGTGTGTATGGTGAAAGGAGGTTCATGCTGAATGAACTGAATTCCTTTGCAGCTTCCGCCATATTGCCAACCAGTAGTGGCAATTTTGGTTTGGCAACCAGGCGTTTTGGATCTGCTGTATATAATGAAACCGAGGCCGGCTTGGCATATGGCCGCAAGCTTAGTGATAAAGCTGCTATTGGTGCACAATTCAACTACCATTCTTTTAAGGCTGCAGGTTATGGCAATGCCAGTATGCTAAGTGTTGAGGCTGGCGCTATCTTTCAGTTCTCTAATGAATTAAGGGGTGGCTTTCATGTTCATAAACCGGCAGGATCTGTAAAGGATAAAAACGGCGAGCTAAGACTGCCATCGGTTTACGAAGCAGGATTGGGTTATGATGCTTCAGATCAGTTGTTCCTGACTGCAACTGCCAGTAAAGTAGAAGATATGGGTGTGCAGGTTTCTGCAGCACTTCAGTATTGTTTTACCGAAACCCTGCTTTGCAAAGCGGGTATATCCAGTGGTTCTTCTTCATTTTATATTGGTGCAGGTGTAAAGTTGAAGTACTTCCGCCTGGATGCGATTACTTCCTTCCATTCGCAGTTAGGTATAACACCTGGTATCATGTTGTTGTTTCATTTACCTGATCAATAATGCTACGGTATAATTTACTTATAATCATGACATTTATGCTGCAGGTTTTATCTGCACAGGAATTACCTTCCGCTACTCAACAGCAGTTGGAGAACCTGGCTGAACTTTCGGAAAATGAAGTAGAAGATGATGTTTTATTACAAGAGTTAACTTCCTTTAAAGAACGCCCTTTGAATCTCAACCAGGCAGAAGCGGAAGACTTGCATGTATTCCCTTTTCTAACTGCTTTGCAGATCCGGAATTTTCTTACCTATCGCAATGCCATGGGCCACTTTATTAGCATTTACGAGTTGCAAGGAGTACCGGGTTGGGATGTATATACTATTCGTAAACTGCTACCATTTGTAACGATTCATCAGCCGGTAAGTTTTTCCAAAAACATATGGCCAAGATTCAAAGACGGAATGCACTTCATGCTAATCCGTTCTTCTCGAATATTGGAAAAAGCCAGGGGATATGATACTTCTTTAAATAATCATTACCTGGGCAGCCGTAATTATTTGCTTTTACGATACCAGTATAAACACAGTAATTCGTTGCAATATGGTTTTACTGCTGAAAAGGATGCGGGGGAGAGGGGTCTTGACTTTTATTCGCTGCATCTGTTTGCACGCAATCTTGGAAAGATCAAGGCTATTGCACTTGGTGACTTCAGCGTTAATTTAGGACAAGGACTGGTGCAATGGCAATCGTTAGCATTTATGAAAGGATCTGAGGTTGTTTCGATCAAGCGCCAGGCGCCGGTTTTAAAACCTTATACTTCAGTTGGAGAATTCTATTTTAACCGGGGTGCCGGCTTGACCATCCAAAAAGGAAATGCAGAGGTTACGCTTTTTGGATCGGTCCGCAGGTTGGATGCTAATATTGTTCATGATACAAGCGGGAGAGGAGCTGTTTCCAGTTTTATTAGTTCAGGCTTACACCGGACGACATCTGAAATTATGGATAAAGGCAGTGTAGGGCAGAATTCTTTGGGAGGTAATCTTTCCTGGAAAAGAAAAACCTTTCATATTGGGTTCAATGCGGTTTATCATTCTTTTTCGAAACCAGTAGAAAAAAGAAATGAGCCGTATAATCTTTATGCACTTAGGGGAAGTACTGCACTAAATATGAGTACAGACTACAGCTTTACTTATAAGAACGTTCATTTTTTTGGTGAAGCTGCTGCTGATCAAAACTGTAATAAAGCTTTTCTGAATGGCATCCTGGCCAGTTTGGATACTAAAGTAGATCTTTCAGTAGTACACCGCTATTACGATAAAAATTATGTAACCCTTTACGGAAGAGCGTTTTCGGAGAGCACGATGCCTACCAACGAAACAGGGTTGTATATAGGATTGCGCATCAGGCCAAATGAAACTTTGACGATCAACGCCTATAGTGACGTATATCAATTTGCCTGGCTGAAATACAGAACGGATGCTCCTTCGTCAGGCCGCGATTTTTTTGTTCAATTGACCTACCAGCCAAACAAGCAAATGGAATTATATGCCCGTTACAGGAATGAGCGTAAATCGATAAATAATACAGGGCCAAACACAGTCATGAATGAGGTGGAAAACAGACTGCGGCAACAATGCCGTGTGCATTTCAGTTATATGCTGATCCCGCAATTGACGTGGCAGAACAGAATGGAAATGGTTTGGTATGACAAGGGTGGTGCAAATGAAGAAGAAGGCTTTCTGTTTTTTACAGGTTTACATTATAAGCCGACAAGAAGACTATCTGCCAACAGCCGTTTGTTATTTTTTGAAACAACCGGATTTAACAGCCGCATCTATGCTTATGAAAATGATGTATCGTATTCTTTTGCTACACCATTCTATTATGGGAAAGGATTCCGTTATAATGTAAATCTCAATTATGATGTTTCAAAAAAACTATCTTTTTGGTTCAAAGCAGCCAGAACGATTTACCAGGACCAGGATTCAAATGGTACGGGAATGGCTGAGATCTTAGGGAATAAAAGAACAGAAATCAGGTTGCAAGCAGTGTTGCGACTTTAGCTGACATTTCCAAAATAACTGATTTATTTATTCCAGAGTAAAAAATACTACAATACGCAGCTTATTATAAAGCCTTATTGTCTGAATATGTGAATATGTAATCCATAGATTTTGAAGTTCTTCTTTCATTTTCTTTAGGGTTTATGGATATAATCTCGGCAGTTTATAAAATGAATTGATTTTTTTAAATAAAATTAGTTGTTTATGCAACTTTTTTACGATTTTACATGTCTAAAGTTGTTATTCTGTTAAAGTGTGTGTACGGAAAAGTTAAAATATAATGCAGGAGAAAATTATATATAAAAATATAGTTTTTCGTTTGGTGTTGTGGCTTAATGTTTAACATTATTTTGATAATTTAAAATAATAGTTAATTTTGATGCGCTTGTTTAAAAACGGTTGTTGTCTCACAAACCGATTGCTGTACGGTCGTAAAATAATTCTGATCAATTTCAACGCTTTAATATTTAAAAATTCGAAGTTCACATGAGAAAAATTGTATCACTCTTAACAGTGCTGATGCTGCTGTGCACATTGGCATTTGGCCAAACCCGTACAGTAACGGGTACGGTCAGAGATGAAAGTGGAAATCCCATTCCATTTGCCTCAGTTACTGAGGTCGGAACAACGAACGGTACAACTGCAGATGCTGAAGGTAATTTTAGCATCACCGTAAAACCAAATGCGCGGTTATCTGTAACAGCAGCAGGGCACCAGGCGCAGACGGTAACGCCAACCGGCAGTACTTTGAGTCTCGTTTTAAGCAGGGGCGGTCAACTGCAAGAGGTAGTTGTAACTTCTTTGGGTATTAGAAGAACAGAGAAGTCATTGGGTTATTCTGTAAGTAAGGTTGATCCTGAATCTTTACTGCAAAAATCTGAGCCGGATCTGCTAAAAGGGCTGCAAGGTAAAGTGGCCGGAGTAGATATTCGTGCCGCCCAGGGAACTCCGGGCGCTGCTCCACGTATACAGATCAGGGGAAATAACTCTTTTACCGGTGAAAGTCAACCATTGATCGTTGTGGATGGTATTCCTTATAGTAATGACCAGGTGCTGACCAGCAATCAAAACTCGGGTGGTGGCGCTTATTCCAGTGGCATAGGTAATCTGGATCCAAATGATATCGCCTCAATGACCGTATTGAAAGGTTCATCTGCCGCTGCTTTATATGGTTCCAGAGCTTCTAATGGCGTTATTGTCATTACTACCAAATCCGGAAGTGCTGCCAGAAGCAGGAAAGGATTTGAGGTTAATGTTAAGAGTTCTTTCTCCATAGAAAAAATTGCTAACCTGCCTGATTTTCAGAATTCATATGGGGCCGGAACCAACATGGATTATTCCAATGTTAATGGCTCGTGGGGACCTGCCTTCAGAAGCATGGATTCAATTCCTGCATGGGGCACCTACAAATCGGCTTATCCCGAATTGTTCCCTTCTGACAGCATAGCCTACAGACCTGATCCGGA
>CBKWHA010000101.1:0-17063 GCA_966674115.1 uncultured Chitinophagaceae bacterium | reverse complement strand
CGTGTTTATACAATTGATCTTTCCTCAAGACTGCAATATCTTTAAACTGTTTTCATAGGGTACGGATTTAAAGAACGGGCTAAGGTGTCTACTTTGGCCCTTTTTTATTGCCTATTGGCGATCAAGGTTTTCCTGTAGGTGGTGGGTTTAGGAGGGGCTAAGGGTTACTACTAAGTAGATGATTTTCAGTGTTTTTACAGATGGTAATTATCCCTTATGCGGTGGGTTTTGCCTCCAGTTTTCCCCCCTTCACCGAAAGGGAACGCACTGGCCCTTTTTCTCATTGTAGCTTTGTGGTAACAAAGAACAAAAAACCAAAATCCAAAATCCAAATAATCCTAGAAAACCAATACTAATTGCAGCTTTATCCTTTGAAAACCGTTTTTTTAGTCCGTACGTCTTGAAGACTTGAATCCAATCCCTGAAAAACCAAAGGCGTCCAATGTCCAAATGAAAATGAACACAGCCTAAACCCAAACGCCTTATAAAATCCCCTCCCAAAGGAGGGGATCTTTATTTTACAGAGCTTTTTCATATTTTTTTCTTGCCTTTATAATGGCGGCAAAGTTTTCTTCTGCCCAACAAGCCAATTGTAAGAGTTGCTTCAACAGACTCTCTCCCAAAGCAGTTAAGCTATATTCCACCCGGATAGGGATCTCCGGGTAAACAGTACGGGAAACAATACCATCTTCTTCCAGGGCGCGAAGGGTTACGGTCAGCATCCGCTGAGAAATGCCGTTAACGGCTGTACGTATCTCAGTAAAACGCATTTTCTGATGCTGTCCCAATAAGAGCACCGTATACATAGACCACTTATCACCATAATTGGCCATTATATCCCTTACCGGGCAAAGACCCTTTCTGCTATAGGTGCCGGAAAGAACAGTGGCTATACGTTTCCTTTCTTTTGGGGTTATGGACATCATTTATACTTTAACAATTGATGTGTCAATTGAAAAGTTAAAGTTACGTACCTTTGGTTACTAATTGTAACTAAGTAATTATTGTACACCTTACTTCCCGACATTAGTTACCAACCAGGACCACGCGCTTATAAACTATTCTTATAAAACATTATGAAAAAAGCAGAGATAGTGGAAGTAATACCTTCCAAAAAAGTTGTGGTCGGCGATAAGTCTGCACCTGTTACTTTAATGATGTTTGGCGATTACGAAAGTACAGCCTGTGCCAAAGCGCATGAAGTAGTGAAAGAACTGCTCGACGCTTTTCCGCAGGAGGTTAAGTTTATTTTTCGCCATTTCCCATTACTTAAAATTCATCAGAAGGCCCACAAAGCTGCCGAAGCTTCGCTGGCTGCTGCTCAGGAGGGAAAGTTCTGGGAAATGCACAATGAGCTTTTTGCCAATCCGCATAGCTTAGGCATTATCAGCCTTAAAGAGCATGCCCGGGCTGTAGGTGTTAAGTCTAAAAAGTTACTGGATGAATTGATCAACAGTTACTATGGAGTTTATGTGCAGGATGATCTCAGAGATGGTATTGCTCTTGGTGTAAGGGATGTTCCTGCATTTTTTGTCAATGGCAAATGTTTCGAAGGGAGACTTACATTTAAAAATTTAAGTGAATTGATTAAGCAGCTAACCGGACAGGAAACAAAGACAAAGAGTGAAAAAAAAGCAGCTTAAACTGATGTTTGCATTATTTTGAAATTATTTTCTATGCTTTGATCGCAAGATGATCTTCAACAATGCGGTTAAGTATTTTTTCTTTATCTACTAATTTCTGTAATAGCACAATCTGGTTTTTTGCCTTGTCCAGGTTCTGTTGTTCATACTTAGCGCCGTAGTACCTGTCATTGTTCAAAAAATCGGTCAGAAAACGGAGTGCTTGCATATAGATCATAAATTTTCCTGCATAAACAAAATGCTTTTTTTCTTCATCGCTGAGCACTTCGTTCATTTCAACAATATAACCCGAAACAATAGCCTCAAAGAAATCCTCACGAATGCAAATCTTTGACAAGTCCGTTTCTCCTTCTCCGGCTGGTGATAAATAAGTCCGCATCATATCTCCCACATCACTGATGAAATAGCCGGGCATTACTGTATCCAGGTCTATGACACATAATCCCTTGTTTTCCTGGTCAAACAATACATTGCTGATCTTGGTATCGTGATGTGTTACCCTTAACCTGAATGCTGAATTGCTTTTTATGCTTTGATAAACAGATACGATTTCCTGTTGCTGTTGCAGGTATGCAATGAGATCTTCTGATATACGCAGTCTTTCTTTATTCCCATTATGTAAGGTATCTTCAAATCGCTGATAACGCAACTCCAGGTTGTGAAAATCCTGTAGTGTAATTTGAAGTGATGCTACAGGGTAGTTTGATAAGAGCTTAGTAAATAAAGCGAATTGCCGGGCCGCTTCATAAGCCTGTTTGGGCTCAGTTACAATGTCAATGGAATGAGAACCCTGTAGAAACGGAAAAAGCCGGAAATAGCCAATAGATGAGTCATAAAAAAGATCATTCCCTTTCCTGGTTTTAACCGGAGCAATGAACAAATAATCTGGATGATGTTTTTGAAGGTATTCTTGTATGCTCCGTATATTAAAAGCAATTGCTCTTGGATTTTTAAACACTGCATCATTTATACGTTGAAGGATATAGGATCGATGGGTAGGGTGGCTTGTTACCTTCCAGGTATGGTGAATCAAACCGCTTCCAAATGGATCGATGTTATATGTTTCCTGATCATCCAGTTGAAAGGAATGAATAATCGATTGAAATGCTGTGGTATCAGTTGATATCATCAGTCCAAACTTACAGAACCCTATTCAAAAAAATAATGCAATTGTTTGTATTAATCTTTCATTCTTTCCAGCTACTGTTTGGCTAATTCTTATCAAAACGGTACCTTGATATTAATGGTCAATATAATCAAACCAGCTCATCAGTTAAAACCCCAAGCAGATGAAAAAGAAGATCATAGCTTTTTGTTGCATCATCTTTGCATGTGGATTCCTCTATGGCCAACAATACAAGGGACAGATGAGTATTTCCCATGTTCCTGATCCAAAGCCATATTACAAGGAGGAATACAATTTTGATAGCACAATAGACCCTGCTGAATAGAACAGTCAAACTGCCGGTTTACATGTTTCTTTTGGTTCAACAGACAGGCTTTATTTCAGAACAGAAGTTCCTGACTTGGCTCGGCAGACCAACACTTGGGAAGAAACAGGTTGGCGGGGCGAACGCTTGAATGCACAGCTTTTGGTTTGGTCGCCTGATACTATTTGGCAGGTACGGATTTTATACATTGATCTGAAAATGCAAACGGGGAAGTGTTAAGTAAGGACCATATCAAAGTGAATATAGTGCGTTATGTAGTATCCAACTATCCCTATGCAGCTAAAAAATGTGACTTGTGGTGAATCGCCCTATAAAAATATCTATTTAATTCCTGATCGGTTGGAAGCAACCTTTGGTGCTTACCGGAAATAGGAGTGATCACTTATAACCCTTCATCCACCAAATACAAAATAGATTCATAGTTTTTGTTGACTGCTTCCGATAATGCTATTTCACAGGTTTTTGTAGAGGAGTAGTAACCATCGTAGCTGCCTCTTGATTTTACTTCCGAAGCTTCATGTGCAGTAGCGGAAGCTGTCAATTCAGGAAACAGAAAACCTCTGTCACCAGCCATGCCGCAACAACCTGCGCTCAGAGGTACTGTAACATCATCTGCAAAATGCCTTGCAATAGTAATCAGTTTGTTTTCAGTTTTCATTTTTTGCAGCGAACATACCGGGTGCAATACAATATCTTTTTTCATTTGTTTCACAACAGCAATGGGTAATATCAGATCATGCAGAAAATCTACACTATCTAAGATCAGCAACTGTTCATACTTTTTTTTATTTTCTTCATGCAATAGAGGTTGGATATTATGAAGGGTATATGCGCATGAACTGACATCAATTACCACTGGTATAAGTCCTTCCTTGCTTTGCTTCCATAGCTTCTCAACAATCTGATTAGCTGTATAAGAATAGGCCTCTTGAAATCCTTTGGAGGAAAAGATCTGGCTGCAACAACTGCCGCTGGCATCATCTAATAGGATGACATTAATACCTGTCTTATGGCATATACTCAGGAATGTTTCCATTCCGTTTTTCTTCTTTCCCTTGTAAGTACCCAGTGTTCTGGAAATGCAACTAGGAAAATAAACCACAGATCTTGTTGCACCGGTTTTTTCAACTGTATTATTTTTTTTGATGGCAGTAAGATCAGGCGGATAACTTATTTGTTCAGACCACAAAGGCATAGATGGGATCATTTTCTTAATGCCTCTGGTTAGCTTGGTCATTGTATGTTTACCAAAAGTTTTATTGATAACACAACCGGCTTTTAGAGCTGCACGTGCTGTCCATTCTACGGTTGCAAAATTTTTGGCTACCCATAATGCCAATTTGTTGGCAGAAGGGGAGTGGTTTTCTTTTCGTAATCTTTTGATCAGATCTCCTGTATTGATATCGACCGGGCAGGCAGTAGCACATAGTCCATCCACCGCACAGGTATCCATGCCGTCATATTGATATTGATCCAGCAGTAATTTATAATGCTCCATATCACCGGCAGCCTGTAGCTTTTTTAATTCTCGTCTGATTACGATCCTTCTCCTGGGTGTAGTGGTCAGGTCGCGGCTGGGACATTTATGCTCGCAATACCCGCATTCAATACATCGGTCTACTTCCTGTTCAACAGTAGGCAGTTCTTTCAGATTTTTGATGTGTACTGCTTCGTCCTCATTGATAATAACACCAGGATTGAGCAAGCCTTTGGGATCGATCGCCTGCTTAATTTCTTTCATTATGGCATAGGCTTCGCCTCCCCATTCCGTTTCCACAAAAGGAGCCATATTACGGCCCGTTCCATGTTCTGCTTTTAAGGTGCCATTATATCCTTCGACTACCAGCGTCACCACTTCTTTGATAAAGTGGTCATAGCGGATGATTTCTTCTTCTGTATTGAAGGATTGAGTGACCACGAAATGAATATTCCCATCCTTGGCATGGCCGAAAATAATGGCATTGAGATATTCATATTTCCGGAAAAGGGCCTGAAGATCTATAATCGCATCACCTAGTTTTTCCACTGGAAAAGCAACATCTTCCAATATCACTGTAGTCCCACTTGCCCGTACCGCACCCACGGCTGGAAATAGACCTTTGCGCACCTTCCATAAAAAGTCTTGCTCTTTGGGATCAGTAGTAAACACAGGTGGATTGTATAAAGAAAGCTTAGAGGAGGAAAGCAGGAATTGGTTCACCCGTTCATCCAGTTCTTCTACGCTGTTTTCCTGGAACTCAATTAAAAGTGCAGCAGCCGTTTCCGGCAGTGTTTTTACAATAGCCGGCATACCAGGTAGGTTTTCCACTGCATGTAGGGACGCCCTGTCCATCAATTCCACCATCATAGCTCCGGCCTTGGTGAGTGGCACAATAGCCTGGCAAGCTGAATAGATATCGGCAAAATACAGGAGCGTTGTGGATTTAAAGGGATAATCAGGTACTGTTTGAAGCACTGCTTCTGAAATAAATGCAAGGGTGCCTTCCGCCCCAATCAGAAGGTGTGCTAAAATATCCAAAGGATGGTCATGATCAATAAACGCATTCAGTGAGTAACCAACTGTAGTTTTTGTCTTGTATTTGCTCCTGATTTTGTTATACAGCACCTGGTTGGATGCTATTCGATCTCTGATAGAAGCCAAGCTTTCATAAAGCTCATGGCACTCCTTTTCAAAACGAAAATAATCGGAAGGATTTTCTGTGGTAAAGGTCTTCCCATCGGGCAGAATAAACCGGATAAATCGGGTTGTGTGATAAGAATTCAATGATACACCACAACACATACCACTGGCATTGTTGGATAAAATGCCTCCCATCATGGCTGCGCTAATACTGGAAGGGTCAGGGCCGATCTTACATTTGTACTTTTTCAGATGGGCATTCACCATAGCGCCGGTGATACCTGGTTGTACCCGCACCAATGCACCGTTATCTTCTATCTGAATTTGGTTCCAATGCTGGCTGAGATCCACCAGAACGCCATCAGTGATGGATTGTCCAGAAAGACTGGTGCCACCGGTGCGAAATACCATTGGAATTTGATGCTGGTGCGAAAACCGGAATAAAGAAATGATCTCCTCTTCACTAACAGGTTGTACAACTGCTTTGGGTAACAAATGGTAAAAACCAGCATCCGAAGCAAAGGATACCAGGTCGATATACCTTGTTTTGATACGACTATCTGGTAAAATTTTCTTTAATTCTTGTTCAATATTCATAAAAACGTTAACCCACAATGAACAATAAATATATTATACTACAAACTCATAAACTCTTTTTTATACTGCATAGGTTTTTGTAACATAATTTCTTTAAACTGCTTATTGAAGTTGGATAAAGTATTAAAACCGCATTCATAACATATTTGCTCAACAGAATATTCGGTTTCAGTAAGCAATTTACAAGCATGTTTTATTCTTATTTCAGAGACGAATTTTGAAAAAGGTTTGTTATGCCTCATGGTGAAATATCGGCTGAAAGATGTGCGCGTCATATGGACCAGGTCAGCGAGGTCTTCTAATAAAACTTTTTGTTTGAAGTTTTTCAACACATAATCATAAACTATATTGATCCGGTCCGTTTCATTTTTATTAAAAACATTGTCATAGGCAACTGAAGAAATGTAATTGTATTGTTTTGTATTGGCTAGAATTTCTAGAATTTGCAGGAAGTGGATAACACTACGCATACCTTGCAAATTGACTAACTCTTGCATCATCCTGATCACCATCGTCTTTTCCTGACCATAAAATTCCAGGCCTCTCATCGATTTGGCAAACAGCTTTTTCAAAACCGTCATTTCTTCTTTCTCTATAATATGATCGCCCAGAAAGTTCTTATTAAAATAGATCACAATGCCATCTGTGAACAAAGAACTTTTTTTCTCGAAATAAGCTTCATCACTTCTCCAAAGATGCGGTAAGTGAGGTCCGGTAAGTATTAATTCGTCAGGCCGGAAAACCTTGATACTATCTCCAATAAACCGGGTGCCTGTGCCTTTTAGTACAACAAACAGTTGGTACTCTGAATGCGCATGCCATACGGGATCAAAATGTTTTTCCTGTAAATGCCGAATGGCAAATATCTGCGAAGGTGGTATTGTTGATTTATGTAAGGCAGCTTTCAATACTTTAGGTATTTATCGTTAGAATAACGAAAGTAGGCAAAACAGTGATAACATACAGTCAGAAGTGGAAAATATTTGGGAAGGAATTGGTAATAGAATTTAGGAGATTCGCTATGTCCTTTAACAAAGATTCAATTGGTTGTCATGTGTCAAAAAAAACTTTTTTCTTTCTGCTCTATTGTCATATTCTCTTTTCTTTTTATTGGAGCTACCAGTCCTTTAGATATACCTCGTAGGCTTGAAATTTTATTTCTTGGCCATAAAAGCAAGCACCACGATTCTGAAAAGCTGGCTGATATTATGACCAAGGAGTATTTTAAAGAAGGCATCAACATCACGTATACGACAGATCCAAACGATTTGAATGAAGCAAATCTTAAGCAGTACGATGGTCTTATTGTTTATGCTAACTATGATACGATATCTGTGTCTCAGGAAAAAGCCTTGTTGGATTTTGTGCAAGGTGGAAAGGGATTTATACCACTTCATTGCGCTTCGTTTTGTTTTCGCAATTCGCCTGAAGTAGTAGAGATGATCGGTGGCCAGTTCAAAAGTCATCGCTACGATTCTTTCCCTGCAGTGATTACACAGCCCGAACATCCGGTCATGAAAAGTGTGCCTTCGTTTGTTACCCGGGATGAAACTTATGTTCATGATAAGATCAGTCCAAACATTCAAGTGCTTTCTGAAAGAGTAGAAGGCAGTCACCGTGAACCTTATACCTGGGTTAGACCGTATGGTGAAGGCCGGGTATTTTATACAGCCTATGGTCATGACGAAGCTACTTTTAACAACAAAGGTTTTTTAAGCTTGGTCCGCAACGGTATTTTATGGGCAGTGGGTGATAAAGCAAGAGAAAATTTAGTAGCCTATAAATTAGCCGAACCTAAGTATTTTGAAGGCCCGGTTCCTAACTATGAGAAAAAGAATCCTGCTCCTAAAGTTCAGGAGTCTCTGTCTCCGGAACAGTCAATGTCCCTTATGCAAGTGCCTGTAGGATTTGAGTTGCAATTATTTGCTTCCGAGCCCGATGTGGTAAATCCAATTTATATGAACTGGGATGAGAAAGGAAGATTATGGGTTATCGAAACAGTAGATTATCCAAACGAGATAAAAGATGATGACCAGGGAGATGACCGTATTAAAATTTTAGAGGATACAAATGGAGATGGCAAGGCAGATAAATCAACCATCTTTGCCGATAAGTTGAACATCCCTACAAGCTTAACTTTTATTAACGGAGGTATCATTGTAAGTGCAGCACCATCTTTTCTGTTTTTAAAAGATACCAATGGAGATGATAAAGCAGATGTTCGACAAAGCTTATTAACAGGCTGGGGCAAGCGGGACACACATGCACAGGCATCTAATCTCCGTTATGGCCTGGATAATAAGATTTGGGGCGTAGTAGGGTATTCAGGTTTTGAAGGTAAAAGTGGAAAAGATTCACGTCGCTTCGGACAAGGTAGTGATCGCTTTACTCCTGATGGCAAAAAGCTGGAATATCTTTCTGCCACTAGTAACAATACTTGGGGACTTGGTTTCTCTGAAGAATTTGATGTATTTATTTCTACTGCTAATAATACACACAGCGGTTTTCTGGGAATACACAAAAGATATTTTGATAAAGCAAAAATTAAAGAAACAGGTGTTGAAAAAATAGATGCCCACTATAACATGCATGTGGCTACCAAAAATTTGAGACAGGTGGATGTGCATGGTGGTTTTACGGCAGCCGCTGGCCACAGTTTATACACGGCAAGAAATTTTCCTAAAGAATACTGGAATCGTATTGCGTTTGTAACAGAGCCGACAGGGCGCTTGATACATCGTACAGTTTTACAACAAAGTGGAGCTGGATTTAAAGAAGACGGAGATGGCTGGAACATGCTCGTAAGTGCTGATGAATGGGCCGCCCCAATTCAAGCTGAAGTTGGCCCTGATGGCGCTCTCTGGATTACTGACTGGTATGATTTTATTATACAGCACAATCCTACACCAAGCATAACCACAGCAGGATTGCAAGCAGAGAATGGAAAAGGAAATGCTTATATCAATCCTTTGCGGGATCATGAACGTGGACGTATTTACCGTCTTACCTATAAAGGCGATGATCAGAAAAATTCATTGTCATTAAGTAAAGACAATACCCAGGGACTAATTAATGCGCTTTCGAATAACAATATGTTCTGGCGAACGACAGCACAGCGTCTATTAGTAGAAAAGGGCGATAGGTCTGTTTTACCAGGTTTATACAAACTGGTGCAGGATGAAAAGCTTGATGAAATCGGGACCAACACACCTGCCATTCATGCGTTGTGGACGATGCATGGATTGAAAGCTTTGGACGGAACGAATACAGAAGCACTGGCAGTGGCTACAAAAGCACTAAGTCATCCATCTGCAGGTGTTCGTAAAGCGGCGATCGAAGTATTGCCCAAAAACCTTTCTACGTTTCAGGCTTTACTTAGATCCAAAGCATTTGATGATAAAGATCTGCGCGTAAGACTGGCAGCGGTTTTGGCAACAACTGATATGAAGCCATCTGCTGAGATAGGAAACGTATTAGTATCAGTTGCTGAAAAAGAAGAAAACGTATCAGATATCTGGTTAAGGCATGCATTAACAATTGCTGGTAAGTTGAACCAGGCGTCTTTCCGTGCAGCTTTTAAGAAAAGAGGGCTGAATGATAATCCTTCTCTGGCTGAAGCTTCTGTTGCACAGCGTTTAATTTTTGGTTCAAGATTAAATACCATTCCGCTTAGAAGAACCTTCAGACAAGGAGGTGAAGCACTCACACCTGAATTGTTGAATAAGGAATTCCTTTTGTCCGGTACTCTGGAAAGGGGCGCGAGAGGCGGTTCGAATGCACCACAGGCTTCATCTTCCAGTCCGGTTCCTTTCACTGGCATGATTGCTACACAGGGAAATAAGCGGAATGGTTATGGGTTGTATATGTTGGAGAATAAAATGTATTTCCAGATCAATCAGAATGGAAAATCCTATCAGCTGGTTACTTCAAAAGAACTGCCTGCAAAGTTTTCTTTTAAAGCCGGATTACAGAAAGATGGAACCATGCGCCTTTTGATTGATAACAAGGAAGTGGGGGCTATAAAAACAGCGGGATTATTTAAAACAGGGCTGGCGCTCCCTCTACGTGTTGGACTAGATAACAGGAAAGGTAATGAACGTTTGGCCGAATATCCGGATTCTCTTTTCTTCTTGAGAGCAAACCTGACCAATGCAAAATTGGAAACCCTGGAAGGGCTAAATGCTGCAGCTACTACAACTCTTAAAGCCGGAAAGATTGATAAGACCATTTCGCTTAAAGTAGTAAAGGATGTAATGAAGTATGATAAGCAATTACTCACGGCAAAAGCAGGGACTACCATCCAGATTGTTTTACAAAATCCTGATTTTATGCAGCACAATCTGGTGCTTATTAAACCAAACACAACAGAAAAAGTAGGTGCTGCTGCAGATAAATTGGCACAGGATCCTAATGGTGCTAAAATGAACTATGTGCCAAAAATGCCGGAAGTAATTCAGGCTACGCCATTGATCAACCCAGGTGCGAAATATACAATGACAATTAAGGTGCCTGATACACCAGGCGATTATCCTTTTGTCTGCACATTCCCGGGTCACTGGCGTATAATGAATGGCATATTTAGAGTAACAAAATAAGATTTGTAATCCTTAATTATTTTCAAATGCACACAAATGAAACGCCAAAACAAAATGCTGCCACAGCACCGGACATGAAATTGTTCTATGCTTGTTTTGTGGCATTGGTCACAACTTCTTTTGGGTTTATACTTCGGGCTATTATTCTGCCACAATGGGGCAAGGAATTCAATCTGACACAAACCCAGCTAGGTGAAATAGCAGGCGTGGGTCTTTGGCCTTTTGCAATCAGCATTGTTTTGTTTAGCCTCATCATTGATAAAATCGGCTATAAAACTGCAATGATCTTTGCTTTTATCTGTCATGTCGCTTCTGCTATCCTCACCATATTCGCTAATGGCTATTGGATGTTGTATTTAGGTACATTCATCGTAGCACTTGGAAATGGAACAGTTGAAGCAGTGGTAAACCCGGTTGTAGCTACCATGTTCCCGAGAGAAAAAACAAAATGGTTGAACATACTGCATGCCGCATGGCCTGGAGGTTTGGTACTCGGTGGAATAATTGCTTTGTTAATGGGGGCCGACACAAGTTGGGAATATAAAATTGGTTTGATCTTGTTGCCTACTATTGCTTATGGCTTCATGATGTTCAGAAGGCGCTTCCCATTAAATGAAAGAGTACAGGCAGGCGTTTCATATAAAGAGATGTTGCAGGAGGTAGGAGCCATTGGTGCGTTGATCATTGTTTCTTTGATTGTATTTCAACTGGGTACTGTATTTGGATGGTCAACGGTCTTTAATATTTCCCTCATCTTGTTAGTTACTGTTTTGTTTGGCTTATATACCAAAAGCTTTGGACAACCGCTTTTTATCTTTTTATTATTGATCATGATTCCACTCGCCACAACTGAATTGGGTACGGATAGCTGGATCACTGATTTGATGACGCCCGCTATGAGTGAATTGGACTTGCAGGCAGGCTGGGTATTGGTATACACTTCTGCTATCATGTTTGTGTTGCGGTTCTTTGCCGGATCTATTGTGCATAAAGTTTCACCGCTTGGATTATTGGCAATCTGTTCTGCTATTGCTGCTTTGGGTTTATATATGTTATCGTTATCAACCGGCGCCATGATTTTGGTGGCAGCAACTATCTATGGTTTAGGAAAAACATTTTTCTGGCCTACTATGCTTGGTGTAGTTGCAGAAAGATTTCCAAAAGGAGGTGCCTTAACGCTGAATATAACAGGAGGTTTAGGAATGATTGCAGCCGGCGTAATCGGTGCAGGCATTCTTGGATTTATCCAGGATAAATCGGTTGACGCGAACATATTAGCTTATGATAAAGCAAACAATACGCAAATTCACAATACATATGTTACTGAAAATAAAACAAGCTTTTTTGGTGAATACCAGGCTTTGGACCAAAGCAAATTATCTACAGCAAGTGCCGAAGAAATAGCTACCGTAACAGCAATAAGAGATACTGCTAAGAAAGAGGCGTTACGCGACATTATTATTTTCCCGCTTATCATGCTCGGAAGTTATCTCCTGCTCATTTTTTATTTCCGGTCAAAAGGCGGTTATAAAGCTGTTTTATTAAAACAGGAACCAGTACGAGTATCAAAGCCAACATACCAAAGCATTAATTAATAATATGGCTTTAAATATTAAATACGGCGTCAGCACATGGTTATGGACCTCTCCGTTTACTACTCAGTCCATCGAAGAACTATTTCCAAAGATTGCCAATATGGGTTATGATGTGGTGGAGATAGCGGTGGAAGATGCCGCTCTGATTGATATCAAGGTAGTAAAAAAAGCTTTGGATCATTATGGTTTGAAGGCAGTTGTTTGCGGAGCATTTGGTCCTTCGCGAGATCTCACAAATGAGGATACCGCCATTCATAAAAACTGTTTCTCGTACATCGAATCCTGTCTCGATTTCTGCGTGGAGCTGGACACAGGTTTCTTGGGAGGACCCATGTATTCTGCTGTTGGTAAGGCGAGAATGGTACCACCGGAACAACGTAAAAGAGAATGGGATAGGGCAGTGAAAAATTTGCGCATGGTATGTGAGATGGCTTCCATGCGGGGATTGCAGATAGCGCTTGAACCCTTGAATCGTTTTGAGTCTGATTTAATCAATTCGGTAGATGATGTCTTAAGATTGATCAGGGATATTGATCATCCTGCAGCACAAATAATGCTTGATGGTTTCCATATGAATATTGAAGAAAGAGACATTGAGAAAGCAATTACCTCTGCCGGAGATAAATTGATACATGTGCAGGTTTCCGAAAATTACCGGGGAACACCGGGTACTGGGCAAACACGTTGGGATGCTTTTAGAAGGGGATTGGAAGCAATTAACTATAATGGTATTGTCACCATAGAAAGTTTTACTCCCGAAAATAAAGAACTCGCAGGTGCAGTTTGTTTCTGGCATCCCATGGCGGAGAATCAGGACGATTTTGCCATAGAAGGACTTCGGTTTTTAAAAGAATGGTCGGGTATAAACAATATTAGCTCACACAAAACAATCATTGATAAAACACTCGCAAATGGGAAATAAAATTAATATCGCCATTGTAGGTCTTGGTTTTGGTGCGGAATTTATTCCAATCTATCAACGCCATCCTAACGCAAACATGTATGCTATCTGTCAACGCAACGCAGAGAAGCTAAATGAAATTGGTGATGCTTTCGCGATAGAGAAAAGGTACACCGATTATGATGAATTACTAAAAGACCCGGACGTGGATGCCGTTCACATCAACACACCCATACCGGATCATGCAATACAGTCAATAAAAGCTTTAAAGGCAGGCAAGCATGTAGCGTGTACGGTACCTATGGCAACAACGGTTGATGAATGCCGGCAAATTGTAGAACTGGTAAAAGAAACCGGGCTCACTTATATGATGATGGAAACTGTTGTGTACGCCCGTGAGTTTCTGTTTATGAAAGAACTATACGAAACAGGAGAGCTGGGCAAGGTGCAGTTTCTTAAAGCGAGTCATCAACAGGATATGGATGGATGGCCAAACTACTGGCCTGGTTTGCCTCCTATGTATTATGCAACGCATTGTGTTGGACCTGTACTTGCCTTAACAAAAGCTGAAGCTGAATCCGTATCCTGTTTTGGGTCGGGTACGATAAGAAAAGAATTACACGCTTATTATGGTTCTCCCTTTGCTGTAGAAAGCACGCACATAAAATTTAGAAACTCAGATTTGAGTGCACATGTATATCGGTCCCTGTTTGATACCGCTCGACAGTATAGGGAAAGCTTTGAAGTATATGGTACAAAGAAATCAGTTGAGTGGCCATTGATAGAAGGCGAGCCGCTGATTGTACATACCGCAAAGAAACCGGAGCCAGAAATACCCGAAGAGGTACATTCTCCGGATTATGCACATCTGCTTCCCGAACCCATACAACGCTTTACCACAAAAGGTGTGTACGATACTGACGAAAACCAACATCTTTCCTTTACACAAGGTGCTGGTCATGGTGGCTCACACCCACACCTGGTGCATGAATTTGTGAGTGCATTAATAGATAAGCGAGAACCGTTTCCCAATGCTAGACAATCAGCAAATATTACCTGTGTGGGCATACTTGCACACGAGTCTGCATTGCAAGGTGGAAAAATTATTCAGTTGCCGGAATTTACTTTGAGTAAGACTATAAGTGATAAAGAGCTGGTGAAGGAAATGGTGTGATAACATAAGTCGCTTTGAATCACTCAGCTAATAGAAATGACATTGTCAATTGACAATGTCATTTCTATTAGCAGTATAATGTGCCTTATTTTGGCACCTGCTTTCCGAAACTTTTGCGGTGATGTGATGAGCAATATTTAACGACACGCTTCAACCAAACGGTACCGGCGACAAAATTTTCCAAAAATTCCGCACAGTACCACAAAAACTCATTTTGTAATTTTTAATGAAGAAGTTTCAAAAGAGATACAAGTTGAAGGACAAACTTCAGGTGAATGGGTTTCCCTGGGCACTTATGCACTGCCACGAGGGAAACAATCCTTTGTAGCAATAACCAATAAAGATGCTGATGGGTTCATTGTTGCTGATGCGGTGCTCTTTGTGCCTGTGAAAGATTAGGATTTAAAGATGTTCATCTATCATGGATTTGGCTAATGATGATAATTTTAGAAAATCCTGGAAGTCCAATTATAATTAATAATGGCTGCAAAATCCTCTATTGTTTTTGTAAATCGATAAAAAATGAACTTATATTTTGGAAATGTGCCCTCCTTTATCTAACTTATAATGAGTATTAGTAATTATAACGTAAGCACATAATAAGAACTGCAAAAAAGGATTTTCGCTTCAATTCAGAACTACAACCATAATGGTGTAAAGGCTTTGGAATCCATCACCCCACTTTCAGTGATTATGCTGAGTGCATGAAAATGCTATTTCTCTATCGTTACAAAAAACTAAAAATATGAAAGCATTTTTTATGCTCCTCATTACTCTTGTTGCAGGTGTAGTACAAGCACAGAGTCCAAGCTTCGTATGGGCTAAGCGGATGGGCGGCACTTCAGGAGATGTAGGTACCTCAGTTGTTGTGGATGGCGCAGGGAACGTCTATACCACTGGATATTTTAGAGGTACTGTTGATTTCAATCCTGGTGCGGGAACATTTAACCTCACTGCAAGTGGATCCTCGTCAGATATCTTTGTCTCTAAATTAAACGCCTCCGGTGCATTTGTTTGGGCCAAAAAGATAGGTGGCACAGCTGATGATGCTGGGATTTCTATTAAAGTAGATAATGCTGGTAATGTATATACCACCGGATATTTTAGAAGTACAGCTGATTTTGATCCTGGAGCAGGTACATTCAACTTAACTGCAGGTGCTTCTTCTTCAGACATTTTCATCTCTAAACTAAGTTCTGCTGGCGGTTTTGTTTGGGCGAAAAGAATGGGAGGCATAACAAATGATCTTGGAGCTTCCATTGCCCTAGATTGTTCGGGTAATATCTATACCACTGGATATTTCACCGGAACTGCTGATTTTGACCCCGGAGCAGGCACATTCAACCTTACTGCCGGAGGAGTGTCTGATGATATCTTTGTTTCAAAACTAAATTCTTCCGGTGCATTTATTTGGGCCAGGAAAATAGGAGGTATAGAGGATGATTATGGTATTTCCATTTCTGTAGATTGCTCAGGTAATGTCTATACTACTGGATATTTCTCAGGGACTACAGATTTTGATCCCGGAGCGGGCACTGCTAATCTTACTTCTGCAGGAAATTTTGATATTTTCATCTCTAAACTAAGTTCTTCCGGTTCTTTTGTTTGGGCAAGGAAAATGGGTGGCACAACAGATGACGTAGGGCTTTCCATTAAAGTAGATGGCTCAGGTAATGTATATACCACTGGATATTTCAAAGGCATGGTTGATTTTAATCCCGGAACAGGTACATTCAACTTAACTGCAAGCGGGTCCTCTTCAGACATTTTTGTCTCTAAACTAAACTCCTCCGGTGTGTTTGTTTGGGCCAAAAGAATAGGCGGCACAGCAGAGGACTTAAGTGTTTCTATTGCTGTGGATGGCTTGGGGAACGTTTATACCACCGGATATTTCAAAGGTATGGTTGATTTTAATCCCGGTTCCGGAACATTTAACTTAACTGCCAGGGGTTCCTCATCGGATATCTTTGTGTCTAAACTAAATGCTTCCGGTGCATTTATTTGGGCCAGACAAATGGGGGGCACAACAGATGATGGGGGACTTTCCATCACAATAGATGGTTCTGGGAACATCTATACCACCGGATATTTCACGGGGACTGCTGATTTTGATCCCGGCACAGGTACATTCAACCTTACAGCTGCGGGCTCATTTTCAGACATTTTTGTAGAGAAGTTAAACGAGTCTGGTTCGTTGCCCAATTCAATGGTACGTGCAGACGATAATATCACGAACATTGAGGTCACAAATAATGAGGAAATCCAAAAAGGTTTATACATCTTCCCTAATCCGGTGTTAGATGTACTGAACGTGCAGGCGAGGGGTGTAAATGAAACCGCAACTGTGCAAATCATAGATGTTTTTGGTAGAATAGTGAAACAGGAAATAAAGATCTTAAACTATAATACGTTCTTTTCCATCGACGTAAAATCACTGCAAAAAGGAACATACTTCCTGGTGTTATATCGCAATGATAATAAAGAGGT
>CBKWHA010000100.1:0-17241 GCA_966674115.1 uncultured Chitinophagaceae bacterium | reverse complement strand
ATCAAGATTAAAAAAGGATGAGGTTGATCATTTTCGATTTTCCTTTATCCACACACGTACTTCGTGAGGAGCAGTTTCATCGCCTCCAAAATAAGGATATAGCATATAACCTTTAGCAGTGGGCGTTTTACTCAGGCGGGGCATCGTCTCTGTTTTATCATTTACCGTGAAGATATAATTGCTGCTATCAGCTTTAATGCTGCAAAAAGTTTCGGCACCAATGGGTATTGTTGCCAACTCTTTGGAAGTCATTTTGCCTTCATTGTAAACATAGGCAAAGAGCCGAAGGGCAGCGTCGCTCCAGCGCCAGCCGAAGCGGGCACTGAATTGATGATGTTCTCCATTGTTATCTGAAAAACCATAGAGTTTATTGATATCGTACTGGTTTTCTTTTGTTTGGGTCTGGTAGATAGCCGAACTGTCAAACTTCACTATGAAGTTCAGTTCTGTTGTTTCTACTTTTTTATATGTGCTTTTGTCGGAACTATGCTGCCCCCGTGGAATTTTGTACAGGATAAAGTCTGTTGAAGAATTGGTTGAAGAGGAAGGTGTTAATATGGTCTTTTGTACAAGGTCGTCTACCACTTTATTACAACTGGCGCAAAGCAGTATAACTGCATAACACAGGATTCGGATTTTCATTTGCTTTTCTTAGGATTTGGACCTTAAAAATACTTTACTCATTAAGATAATAAGCAAGATGATATGCCAATTCTTTCACTTTTTTAAGCAAATAGGTATATCCGCTTAAACACAATCTCTGATTTCTATTAGGATGCTTACGGATTCAAGACTAAGTGGTGAATTAAACCACATCTTCATTTTTTAGCCAGAAGGTACGTATTGCATCTAATTGCTCAAAGTCAAGGGATTCTTCTTTTTCGGCTTTCGGTCTGTCATCATCCCTATAAGTAAAATGGCGGGGTGCACCATGTGATGGCTCCAGGGTAAAGTCGTAAGTCTCCGGACCGGTCTTGTGCACTACAACATGCGTTCCGTTTTCCAAAGTGAACGCGATGGGATATTCCTTTACCATATATTAGAATTTATACTCTAAAGTTAAGAAATCGTTAAACGGAAAACAATAAGGGCGGAAAGGTGAAATGTGTATTTTTGGCCATTAAGAATGTACCGTGGCCGATAGAATTTTATTGCTCCCAGATAATATTGCGAACCAGATAGCTGCCGGTGAGGTGATTCAACGACCCGCCAGCGCCATAAAGGAATTATTGGAAAATGCCGTTGATGCCGGTGCTACAGAAATAAAACTGATCATCAATGATGCCGGCAAATCGCTGGTACAGGTTATTGACAATGGCAGCGGCATGAGTGAAACTGATGCCCGCATGTGTTTTGAGCGGCATGCAACTTCCAAGATCAAAAACATTGACGATCTTTTTCACATCCGTACCATGGGCTTCCGTGGTGAGGCACTGGCTTCGATTGCAGCCGTTGCCCAGGTGGAATTGCGAACCAGAAAGGTGGATGCCGAAGTTGGCACTTACATAGAAATAGAAAACAGCGTGGTGATCAAACAGGAACCAGTAGCAGCACCTGTTGGCACCAGCATTGCCATGAAGAACCTCTTCTTCAACGTACCGGCAAGGCGCAACTTTTTAAAAAGCAATGCTGCCGAAATGCGACATATTATTGAGGAATTTATGCGGGTGGCACTATCATTCCCTCAAATCTTTTTTTCGCTGACCAGCAATGGGCAGCAGTTATTTCACCTGGAAGCGGGCACACTGAAGCAAAGGGTGGTGCAACTATTAGGCAATAACTACAATACTAAGCTGGTGTCTGTGAAGGAGCATACAGACTACCTGAATATTTATGGGTTTGTGGGCAAGCCGGAAACAGCTAAGAAAACGCGTGGCGACCAATACTTTTTTGTAAACAACCGCTTTATTAAGAGTGCTTACCTGAACCATGCCGTGATGAGCGCTTACCAGGAAATGATCGCCCCTGACAGCTTTCCGATGTATGTGCTCTTTATAGACCTGGATCCAACGCAGGTGGACGTGAACGTACATCCAACCAAGCAGGAAATAAAATTTGAGGACGAGAAGATCGTGTATGCTTTTGTGCAGGCGGCAGTGAAGCATGCACTGGCCCAGTTCAGCATCACACCCACGTTGGACTTTGATTTGGATGCCTCTATCCAGGGCCTTGAGTCTGTTCAAAAACCATTTACTGAAGAAGAGAGATCCAACACGCAAGCCTCTTCTATTTTTCAAACCTTTACGCAGGCCAACCAGGCACATGCAATTGAACCAAGCAGATTGGATTTTGACACCAGGAACTTGAATGTTGAAATAGGCGGTGGAGAGCAGGGATTGGGCGTGGAGAGCAGGGAATCCGGAACCGGCAGTTGGAGACCCGGAACCGGGAATTGGGGGCCAGGCAACAAGAATGGCGGAAGTATCATGCCCGACTTTGAGCGTAGAGAGCTTGTTGATGAACCGGCGTTTATACACAGGCAAAGCAGTCTGAATGCTGAACTTCAAGCTTCAAACGCAAAGTACCAAAACACTAACCTCACGCAGCTCTTTCTCTCTTATATACTGCTACCCGCAGAGCATGGTTTTATGCTGATCCACCAGCAGTCGGCACATGAGCGGATCATTTATGAGCGGCTTCAACAATCTATGCAGGGCAAACCCATTGCAACACAGCGCAGTCTGTTTCCCGCTACTATAGAATTAACGCCGGGCGACGCTGTATTACTTACTGAATTACTGCCAGGCCTTCAGCAAATGGGCTATACCATTGAGCCATTTGGAAAGAACGCCTTTGTGATACAGGGTGCTCCAGCGGATGTGGTGAATGGAAATGAAAAGATGATCCTGGAAAAGGTACTGGAGCAGTACAAGCATTTCAATACCGACCTGCGGCTATCGAAACGGGAGATGCTGCTGCGTTCAGTAGCTGCCCAGCAGGCCATTAAGGCCGGCATACCGCTTACCGAAAGCGAAATGCAGCACCTTGTAGCGGAATTGTTTGCGTGTGCACAGCCTAATACTACCCCTTCCGGTCGGCCTACTTATATGGAATTCAAGAAGGACCAGTTGGATAAGATGTTTGGAAGATAAATTACTCTACTTCCACATTAATCTTATTACTATTATGCGTGAACCAGCCCGCGTCGGAGCCGATGGCGAAGCGGAGGAAATATTTTCCTTTTGTTAGTTGCAAGGGTAGGGTGAATGAATGGTTGTCTTTTTGAACCAGTTGCTGAAGGGTTAGATTTATAGGAATGTCTTTCAGGAAGCTGTTTTTTTCAAATACGCCCAGTTTTATTGGAAAGTCCATTTGAGGGTGTTGTTGCAAATACGTTTTATAATGAGGTGGCACGGATACTGTTGCCCTTATGGTCAGCGGCTGGTTTTCAGTGATGGTGTAGTTCCGCTTTTCGGCCTCTATCATGATCTTGGTAAAAGAATGAAAGCTGCTGTCATAACTGTAATGAATGGTACCTAGAGAAGAAGGGATCGAATCCTTTACAACCAAAGAATCGTTTGCATCCCAGATATATACCGGTTTGCCTAAAAATGAATCTTCTACAGGCCAGAAGTTGTAATTGTTGCGGCGCTTGTTGTATTCGTTCAAAGAGTAAGTAGGCTGCCCGGTGTAAAACCAATATTTTGATGCCCTTTGGTAAGAGCTGCTTAAAACAATTGGAAGGCCTTTGGTATGCGTCTTTAGTACTTGCGGCCATTCTTTATACTGGTGAAAACGCCCCCGGACAGCTTTACCAGGAACCAGATCAACAACCATCAATATCCTTGCAGCCACAACTATTACCAGGGTAATAGGCGCCAGGCGGAAAATCCATTTTCTGGCTTTATCGTGCTTGAGCAAATACTGGTGGCTTAATACGATAATAGGAATAATAGCGGGCGCGGTCCAGTTGGCTTCCACACGTCCGCGGAAGCTGCTCAGCAAGAAAAAGAAGAAGATGCCGATGGCGGTATATTTCAGGGCCTTTTCTGTTTCTGTAGCAGGACGGTATACAAAAGTGGCTGGCCAAAAAATGACACCCGCCAGCGGACCAGCGATCAGCAGTTGACCTACTACATAATCGAGCGTAAAAGAAACCTTGTAAGGATTTACATTGCTTTCGAACAAATGATAACGGAAGCTGATCCAGTCGTGCTGGTATTGCCACCATAAATGGGGAATATACAGAGCCAGTGCGATCAGTCCTACGGCATATAGTTGCCAACGCTTCAATAGCTTGAGGTTGGACAACAAGGTAAAAAAGACGATAAGCACTGCGTGGTATTTACTATACAGCAAACAGGCTACAACAACAGCAAACAGGATGGTGTTGGTCAATGTTGCCTGCTGCACAAATCTTCTGTAGGATAGGAAGAAAAGTGCTGTAAAGAACATGAGGGGAATATCGGGCACAGCCATAAAACCTGATACCTGTAGTACAGCCAGACACAGGCAAATAGCATAAAAGAGAGGGGTATGCTTTCGCTCTATCAGACGTTCGCACAAATAAACAGTCAGGGTGCTGAGTACCACGATAAAAAACCGCACACCCAATTCGCTGGCGAAGAGTGTATAGCCTATTTTAATTACCAGGGCTGTCATGGGTGGATGATCGAAATAGCCCCAGTCGAGGAATTTAGAAAACATCCAGTAATAGGCTTCATCATCCTGCAGTTCTGTAATGCCAGCCTGCATCCAATTGATCAATATCCATAAAGAATAGAAAAGCAGGCGATGGTGTTTTGGGAAGGAGGTCATGGTAATTTGAAAATGAGATAATTTGAAAATTTGAAAATGAGGTTACTGGCGAGCTGTTATTGAGAATTCACGATCGATTATGCTGATGGCTGATTGTAGACGTTCCTCATTGTTGCCTGATATGATGGCCCAGGGGCCGGGACTGTTTACCAAAAGGTCTTTATACATTTTAAATAGTTTTTTTCTAAACTCCAGGTCAGGATATTCCCGCAATTCATCTTTTACCCAGGGTAAATCCACATTGCAAAGTAAGTGCAGATCGTATTGCCGTATTGCTGCCTGTTTTAATATCCAGGGGTGGCAATTGCCAAAGACCACTTCGCACCAGATCTTCATGACGTGCATGTCGGTGTCGATGAAGAGGAAGGGAGCGTTATGAGTAATGAGTGACGAGTGATGAGTAACATACTCGTCTTCCAGAGCCAACTGGCTTTTGGCTATGTACAAGAGGTCTTCGTATGTGTATGGTCGTTCGATTTGCAGCAAATATTCCCGTGCATACTCTGGACACCAAACCGTATTGTAGTGTGCTGCCAGTTGTTCGCACAAAGTGCTTTTACCAGTAGACTCAGGACCAAGAATGACAATCTTCCTCAAATCTTTCATGCGTCTTCTAATTCAAGTTTTGCTTTGTTTTTCTGCTTTTGGGCCCGTTGTATCCATTCCATCAAGCCAAATACTGCCATCACCAGGAGCACAAGGTAAAAAATGCTGGTAAATACAAGGCCTTTTACAAAATACAATGGTACGGAAGCTATGTTGGTAGCAATCCACCAGTACCAGCTTTCTACTTTCTTTTTAGCCATCAACCACATACCCGTATAGGCGGTAGCTGATGCAAAAGCATCGGCGGCCGGGATAACGCCCGGATAGAATGCTCCTTTCAAGTACACCAGGGCAAAGAAAATGACTATATACAATATGGTGCAAAAAGAAAGCTGCTGTATCCATTCTTTTCTGCTGGAGTAAGTGATATGTAATACGTGGTGATGTCGCTTGTCTTTTTGCGCCCAAAGCACCCAGCCATACATACTTAAAACCGAATAATAAATATTAACGCTGGCCTCGCCGATCAGGTGGCCTTTAAAACTTAAGTAGACATAAATAATAGTGCTGACGAGTCCAACCGGATAAACCAGGATGTTTTCCTTCTTTGAAAACCAGACGGAAATTATTCCGGCTATTACAGCAACATACTCCAGTAAACTTGTTTGCTGCATGCCTGAGACAAACTGCTGCCAAAACTCTTGCAAAGACATGGCGTGAAGGTAGGGTGCATGTGGGACAATTTGAAAATGTAGGTTTTTGGTTTACAGGCTTTACGATTAATTAATTTATAAAGTGGAAAAATTGGCTGAACTTTTCACTTCAAACCCCAAAAACCAATTATTATGACTACAGAAACCACATTGACTACTCAGCAAGTAGCAGACCGTCTTGTAGAACTTTGCCGCCAAGGCGAGTTTCAAACCGCAAAAGAAGAATTATATGATGAGAATGCCATTAGCATTGAACCAGAGCACGCTCCAGGACCGCAAACAGTGCAAGGCCTTGATAACCTTAAGAGGAAAGGTGACCAATTCCAGGAAATGGTAGAAGAAATACACGAATCATTTATTTCAGAGCCTCTTGTTGCCGGTAACCACATTTGCCTTGGAATGAGCATGGACATTAGCTTTAAGGATATGGGCCGGAGAAAAATGGACGAACTTGCCGTGTATGAAGTGATAGATGGAAAAATTGTAAAAGAACAATTCTTTTATTAAAAGCAGTAACATTCTTTTACGCTTACCTTTTTTTTAAAAACAAACCCCACTTTCGGTGGGGTTTGCTCGTTAATGGAATATCGACGTTGCGCCGCCTTTTCTATAATCTATTCGGCCTCGGCAACTACTTCTTTTACTTCGGGAATCATGCGCTTCATCATGCCTTCTATACCAGCCTTTAGGGTGATCATGCTTGATGGACAGCCGGAGCAGCTTCCCTGCAGCATCAGGTTTACCACACCGTCATCGTAGCTTTTAAACTGGATAGCGCCGCCATCCATTTCCACTGCCGGGCGTACATAGTTATCCAAAAGCTCTTTAATCCGTTTTACTACATCGCTGTCATCAGCTTCTACCGCATTGCTGCTTTCCGGCTTAATGGCAGCCACTTCATCTTCATTTATTACCGGTTTGCCTTCTTCCAGGTATTCTTTCAAAAACTGGCGGATGGCAGGTATCACATCATTCCAATCAGTATCAGGCGTTTTTGTCAGCGTTACAAAGTTTGACGCTACAAAAACTGCTTTAATAAAGGGGAATCCAAACAGTTCCAACGCGAGGGGCGAAGGTTTCGCACTTTCCACATCAGGAAAATCGATGCTTTTCCCTGGATACAGGAGTTTGTTAGCCACAAACTTCATTGTCTCCGGGTTGGGCGTCATTTCGGTGTATATGCTGATGATGGGATTTCCAGTTTTAATCATAACAAAACAGTTTGAATAGCAAATTTACAAACTATTGTGCCAAGATTGAAGGTCAAATCCGAAAGAAAGCTTAATTGTAAAGATTTGAAATTTGAGATTTATGAGTTGAGATTGTCGTTATAGTAGGTCCTATTCAAAAGTATACTTGATGGTAGCTGTCGTATAGAACATATTTTTACCATACTCTGACAATTCGGGCTGATCGGGTAATTGTAATAGATTTTGCGGTATGACAAAGGCCGGTGTGATCAACACCTGGAACTTATTTTTTGTATAGATAAGGGGCATCGAGGCTTCGTAAGAAAGAATATTAAACTCCTGCACCTGTTCTGTTATCTGCCGCTCGCGGCCGCCGAGCAGTCCACCTGTTTTCTTTTTGTAGGTACGGGAAAAATTCTGAGTGCCGGCATTTACAAAAAACGAAGGATTCAACACCCAAACATTCTGGCCTTTTGTAATGCGAAAAATATGATCCAGCCCGGCAGTAGCGCCAAAATCAATCTTATCACTGAATTTTATATCGCCGCCTATAGTAATGTTTACTGCTTTATTCAAAAAACTAAAGCTGGCACCAGTCTGGGCTTTTAGTGCAGATTGTACCAACTGGCTGCTTTCCTTATAAAAAGGTTTCATGGCATACAGGTGTGACAACCATTTATCAGAGCTGTATAAATACCCTAATGTGGCCACCGAACCGGCATATTCCAAAGAAGAAACCTGATTATGAATAAAAACAGGAGCTGCGTTGATATACACTTTGGGAGAGAACCAAAGTTCTGCCATGGGAAAAACGCCGCTACTCTTTAGGCTATCGGTGCGACCGTAATAGTTTAACCCGCTGTTGTAGTTGATGCTGATTTTGAAAGATGGCCCATTTGCTTCGGTACTATCCTGTGCGTTAGCCCTGTTTACCAGGAAACAGATGATCAATATGGGGAGGAAAATATTTTTCATTGTGTGTGGCTTTAAAAATGCATCCCACCCGGTTAAGGAATGGGATGCTTAATAGTGTGATTAAGAGGGCACGGATTTATAGGGAATAGCGAATTTTAAATATGTTATTCTTTTTTACCTGCTTTGGCTGAAGTTTTTGATTTTACTTTACCCTGAGCAGAAACACTGTTCTTGTCAGCCTTTACTTTAGTATCTGAAGAAGTTTCAGTCTTTGCACCAAAAACTGCTGAATTTTCGTTGGCATGTTCTTTTGCATTATCAGAAGCATGTACTGCTGCCTGAGACTTGCTGCGAGCTTCGGCCTTTACGTCAGCTTCAGTTGATTCAACTGTTTCTTTTGTTTTTTCAACGCGGGCTTTAGTTTTTTTCTCGGCCTTTACTTTAGTTTCTTTGGTAGTTTTTACTGTGGCATCTTTTTTAGCAACGGCTTTATCTTTCACTTTGATAGCACCATCTTCAGTGTTCTCAATAACCTGAGAGCCATCTACCGTTACATCAGCATTTGTTTGGGTAGAAGTTTCTGCTTTTGTGCCGAAGATTGCAGAATTCTCATTAGCATGTGCCTTTGCGTTTTCTGATGCATGAACAGAACCTTGTGCATTTACTCTAGCATTCGCATTTGCATCAACATTTTTCTTTACACTATTAGTAGTGTTTGTAGTTGTTTTTACACCTTTGTTTACTGCACTTTGTGCTGCTGCATTGGTAGATGCTTTTACCTGTGCTGCTTTAGTAGCAGCTGCAGAAGCATTAGTTGTTGCTTTTACTGAAGCATTCGTAGCTGCTTGTGCGGCAGATTTAGTAGCAGATTGTGCGGCAGAAGCCTGTACGGATTTTGTTACTGCAGTTGTATTCGTAACGCCTAAACCAGCTTGTGCAAATGTGATTGTCGCACCGAATGTAGCAACTGCTAACATCATGATTTTTTTACTTGCTTTCATAATTTCGAATTGTTGGTTTGTATTCTAAGAGCGAAAAAAAGTGTAAGAGTTTAATATCGGTTCAATATTTTTTTTCGCTGAAAATGAGCATGTTAAGGGAAAAACCTTATTTAGATAAGTAAACTGGAAAAAGGTTTAAAGCAAGGATATAAAAATGTGAGAGGTACTTATGAAAGTCTTCATACGAGCATGCCTGGTAATGCGGCAGCGTTATTTTCAACAATTGATTTAATATTCAATAAGGTGGTTTCTGCGATCTGATCCATCGCTTCTTTTGTAAAGAAAGCCTGGTGTGCAGTTACCAATACATTTGGAAAGCTCATTAAACGCTGGATCATATCATCAACAATAATATCGCTGGAGCGGTCGCGGAAGAACAAGCCTTCTTCCTGTTCGTATACGTCAATACCCAAATAACCAATATGACCTGATTTCAAGGCATCGATTACATCTCGTGTTTCGATCAATCCACCACGACTAGTGTTGATGACCATGATGCCAGGTTTTGTCAGTGCAATAGTTTCTTTATTAATGAGGTGCTTGGTTTGTTCATTTAAAGGTGTATGCAATGAAATGATATCAGATTGCTGCAGCAATGTGATCATAGAAACGTATTCAACACCTTCTTTTTCCAAATCCGGATTTACCATCAAATCGAAAGCAAGAACGCGGCAACCAAAGCCTTTCATGATACGGCAAAGGGCTTGTCCAATTTTGCCTGTTCCTACTATGCCTATGGTTTTATTATATAAGTCAAAACCCATTAGCCCATGGAGTGAAAAATTTTGTTCGCGTACGCGGTTGTAGGCTTTGTGGGTTTTCCTGTTTAGGGTTAGTATCATAGCTACTGCATGTTCTGCCACAGCTTCAGGAGAATAAGCAGGAACCCTGCACACGCGCAAACCCAAATCTTTTGCAGCTTGCAGGTCAACATTATTAAAACCAGCGCATCTTAGTGCAACAATCTTTACGCCTTTGGAAACCAGTTGCTGTAAAACATCAGCAGTTGCCAAATCATTCACAAAAACACAAACAACTGTTGCATTTTGAACCAGGCCCACTGTTTGGCTGTCCAATGCAACTTCAAAAAACTCCAATTCAAACCCGAAATGACTGTTATGCCGGGTAAAGAATTCCTTGTCGTAAGGCTGTGCGGAGAAGAAGGAGATTTTCATGGTGAATGGTCAATGGTGAATGGTGAATTCGTGAATCTGCCAGAGGCAGACAAACGTGAAATGTAAAAGAGCTGCGTGTTACCAGTTGCCGATTGGTAGTAGAGACGTTCCATTTGCATGGGAACGTCTCTACTATAACGACAGCATTATTTCTGTATCATTAGTTTGGCGTAGTTGAGCATAATCTTCTTTTCGCCGTTTACATCGAACTTTATAGTTGCTACGGGATTGTGGCTGGAGCCTTCGAGTTTTATTACTTCGCCAAAACCGAATTTCTGGTGTTCCACACGACTACCTACTTGCAGTCCGGAAATATCACTAGGTACAAAATTGGCGGATGGTACATGGGCTACTTCTTTTGGTTTAGCGTTGCTGTTGGCCAAAGAAGAAACAAAGGTCCTTTCCGGTTTTGGTTCTGCTTTTCTGGCGAAGGCACCGCCACCACCACCCTTCATGCGCTCAAATGCATTACCACTGGTCCAACCAGAGGAGCTTTGGTTTTTGATACCACCACCAGCAAAGCTGCGGTCCAGGTAATCCTGAGGAATTTCATCAATGAACCGGCTTGGCTCGTTGGCAGTGAGCGAACCAAATTTATAGCGGGTATTGGCGTAAGTTAAATACAACCTTCCTTTGGCCCTGGTAATGGCCACGTAAAACAAGCGGCGTTCTTCTTCCAGTTCTTCCCTGGTGTTGATGCTCAAGCCGCTTGGGAACAGTCCTTCTTCCAAACCTCCTACGAATACCACCGGGAACTCTAGTCCCTTCGCAGCGTGAATGGTCATTAGTTTTACCGTGTCTGCATTTGGGTCTTTTTGATCCGCGTCGGTAAGCAAGGTAATTTGTTGCAGATATGTAGCCAGTCCTTTATCACCTACTTCACCACTTTCTTCATTCATGGGTGTTTCTGTAAACTCCTTGATGGAGTTCAACAACTCCTGCACGTTCTCATAGCGCTGAACGCCTTCGGTACTTTTATCGTTAAATAGTTCTTTTACAAAAGATGTTTGCTTACCTACATGAAAAGCGATGTCGTACGCATTCTTTGTATCCAGCATGCTTCGGAAGCTGCGGATCATGGTCACGAATTCTTCGATGGCCTGTAGTGTGCCGGCCTTAAAGCCAAATCTTGCAGCATTTTCCAGTACCTCCCACATAGAGATGTTGTTCTCGTTGGCTGCCAGTACCGCCTTGTCTACGGAAGTTTTACCAATACCGCGGACAGGATAATTGATAATTCGTTTGAGCGCTTCTTCATCTTTGGGGTTTACGATCAGGCGCAAATAGGCCACATAATCCTTGATCTCCTTGCGCTGGTAGAATGAAATACCACCAAAGATGGTATAGGCAATGTTCATGCGGCGGAGGCTTTCCTCATAGGCACGGCTTTGGGCATTGGTGCGGTACAGGATAGCGAAATCTTTATTCTTATAATGATTGCGCAGTTTTTGTTCCTGGATGGCATCGGCCACAAACTTTCCTTCTTCGTTGTCTGACATGGTGCGAACGAGGCGGATGTTCTCACCCTGCTTGTTTTCTGTCCACAGGTCTTTTGGTATCTGGCCTTTGTTGTTTTTGATCACTTCATTGGCAACGGTCAGGATGTTAGGTGTACTGCGGTAGTTCTGCTCCAGTTTGATCACCTTTACATCGTCGTAGTCCTTTTGGAACTGGAGGATGTTTTGAATGGTAGCACCGCGGAAAGAATAAATACTCTGGGCATCATCACCTACCACGCATACATTTTCGTGAACAGCACCGAGAAGCTTGATGATCTCGTACTGAGCGGGGTTGGTATCCTGGTACTCATCGATCAGGATATATTTAAACTTATGCTGGTATTTGTGCAGGGCTTCCGGGAAATTCTTCAGTAGTTCGTACATTTTGATCAGCAGGTCGTCGAAGTCCATAGCGCCGTTTTTGAAACAGCGTTGGGCATAGGCGGCATAGATCTGGCCCAGCATGGGGCGGTTGGCCCTCATGTCTTCTTGTTGAATGTGGTAGTCGTTGATATACTCTGCCGGCCCAACCAAGGCATTCTTGGCTCCGGAAATACGGTTGTAAACAGCGTTGGGTTTATAATGTTGCACGTCGAGGTTCAGCTCCTGTACAACGGTTTTGATCACGCTTTTAGCATCGTCGGTATCATAAATAGTAAACGAATTGGGATAGCCCAGCCGGTGTGCCTCGCTGCGCATGATGCGGGCGAACACGGAGTGGAAAGTGCCGATGTATAAATTACGGGCTTCCTTGCTGCCCAAAATGTGTTCGATCCGTTCTTTCATTTCGGCGGCAGCCTTATTGGTAAAGGTCAGCGCCAGTATGTTAAAGGCGTCCACTCCTTTGGCCAAAAGGTGGGCGATACGGGTGGTCAATACTTTGGTCTTGCCGCTGCCGGCGCCGGCTACGATCATAAGCGGCCCTTCGGTAGTAATAACGGCTTCGCGTTGCTGGTCGTTCAGTCCCTTCAGATAATCTTGCATAGTCGACAAAGGTACGGAGGGAGGGGGTGATTGGTGAAATTGTAGGGGTTAAAATTTATTGTTTGTGGGGAGGGATTTGTGAAACAGTGGTTGTTTGTGGGTTTTAGCTTCACATTGTCAAAAAGGCGGTTAATTATACCTCAATAATTTGAAGTTCTTGATGTGATGTAAAGTCATTTGGTCCAAAATATCAACTTCCAGTTTAAAACCTACTCCTTTAGTAACAATGAGGTTTAATGTCTGGCTGTTTAGCTCAGTTTTATTTCGCAATATATAGCTGCTTACTGAATCGTACTTAAGGTTTGTATGTACAGAGTTGATAGTAGCGTGTACTGAGTCTGGATACAAAATAAAGCTATGGAGATATTCTTCTTTTGTGGCTTTAGCTATTGAGAATGAATCTCCATTAAACACTTTTGCTGTGTAATTTTTTATCCTTTCTGGCCAAGAACTATTGCAACTAAGAAGTAAGAGCAGAAGGATTGAAGTAAGTATTCTCATTGCGTTAATTAGGTTATTAGAATTTTTAGCTACCTAAAAAGTACTACCGAAGGTGGCAATATCTTCCATCAGCTTCAATTAATTGATGTAGATAAATAGGAATTCATTTTATAATCAAGTATTTTCAAATTGTCGTTTTACGTTCAAAAGAGCTTGCCATGTACAAAATGTTTGGTATGGAACTGAAAAAATTGGTCCTACTAGTTGCGTTAATAAATTGCCCGGTTTTGAGAATGTATGAATTTTGAAAATTGTCTTGTTATCATCTATACTTTCAATTGTAAAAGTTGAGATTCCTATTTCTACGTGTCCTTTTAATGTTTCGTAGCTAAATCCCAGCCGTGTTCGCTCTTTAATGATATTGTTAATTCTTGCACCAAAGATGATTTTTTGTGAAAACTGTGGAGTTGGTGGAATAAAAGCTTGTTGCACAATGGAGTCACCTATTTGCATCTCCCTATTTTCATAGTTCCATTGCGTAAGAAAGGTCATGATATTGGGTGGAAAAATCTTATAGTCGAAAAGGAAAGCCGTATCTAAGTCCTGAAGATTTTTATTTGTATCAATGGGAATTACTGTTGTTTTCTCTATCAGTTTGGATGGATCATACTGAATTATTGGCTGCCGCTTTAAATATTCCAGATGTTTTGCAAAGTTTATGGATTGGTCGGTTAGATAAATTCTCATTGTATTTCCTGGTTCAGTGTGCCATAATTATTACTGACATCTTATGGCATTTCGGCAGTGTTGGCTGCTGGCGTTTCAGTTGTGAAAGTTAACCCAATCAAGTGGAAGTATCGGTTTCCTCCCAATCCTTAATATCCATGAAGCGACGAAGCCAATTCAATGCCTTATGTCGTTCAAATGCTGCGGCTCGATTGATGTCTGTTGTGTCTTGCTTCCCGTTGAATAAAAGGTCTCTGAAATAAGCCGTGGTAAGCTCGTAGAAAATGTTCTCTTCGAAGATTTCTTCAATACTGCGGTAGAATAGGCTATTTAGAAAATCGCTTAAATTATCTCCAATAGCAGGAACACTTGCAAGAAATTCCTCCATTTGCTCGTCTGTCGCTGTACCACTTGGAGATGGTTTTTCCCTTACCATACTTAACGCCCAAGCTAAAATGTAAGCTGCTTCCAACTGCCAAGAGAACTCATTAATTTGTTCTTGGTCTGTTTCGTTACCTTCCAAATACTGTGCTTCGCCGTACCCTACTTGTGTCCAGATGCCCTGGCTCTTTAACCATTCGGCTACTGCCTCCATATATGTCGGCTCCTCAATGGTATAAACAATGGCACATATAATCATGATGCGACAACCAACCTCATAAGGTGTCGCAAAGCTCTTTTCGTCAAACATGAGATAGCGCAGAAAGGTAATTGAGGTATCAGATATGCCGTGTTTCCTAAGCCTTTTCTCAATTCTTTCCTTTCTGTTTGTTAGTAAGTCTTTGAGTGTTGCCATACGCTTGCATCCAATAGTTTCACAACTTTGCTAAGACAGAGTAGTCCATGTTCCTATCACAAGGTTGCATTGCTGCTGATTTGTTTATTAAATGTACTACTTCAGCCTTGCTTTTCCAAAGTAGACTATTAAGCGTTTAACTTACTTCATTCTTTTATATTTTGATACACCAAATTCCTGCGAGCTGATGATCATTGTTTCTTTGACAAAACTCACTTTTCCGGTGAATATATAACCAGGGAATTTAATAGCCATGACATTTCCCTTCAAAGTGTATTTATATGAAGCATCATGTTCGAAATAATAGATGATGTTCAGCTTGATTTCAAACGTTGCATTCTCTGCCCCTACTTCTTTCCAAATACCCAATATTTTTGATTGAAGATTGCTAGAGTTAGCTGTTTGTATGGTAGGTTTTTTCGTTGTATCAGATTGATGAAAACACCCTGATAACTGTATCCATTCATGTTTATGGTATGAATGTGCTACACCTCTAGCAATACTTGATTTTGAATTAACAATGATAAAAATTATAAAGAGGAAAGTAATTTTTGTTTTCATATTGTTCGGATTTCTGTCCAAGTATACCTAAACGTTAATATATTCACTTTCTTGCTCAATCTACAATTGATCATCAATGAACTTCGGAACAGAAAGTATAATTATGCACTAATTTATTAACAAGAAATCTCAATTGTGAAGAGTTTAAAAGCTTCAGAATGTAATATAACCTTGATTTCTTTTGTAGGGCATTAATTACAAGTGCAAAATTGGCAATAAGAAAAACAAGCCTGCCAGAAAATAACCAATTTATTCTTAATTAAGATTCAAGCCCCTGCGGTGAAAGAGAGTCAAAATGAAGAAGAAATATATTTTCAAAAATCATTCTTTTCAAGCATCATTTGAGCTATTTCAACTGCCTACATCTAAAGCTGTTTATGAAACGCTTTGCGCCCCTTCTCCTTTTGTTTATTGCAGGATGCATACCAGATAATTCAACACCAGGTGTTGTAAGGGGTTATGCGCCGGTCTATGCTTCTGTTAATACAGTTGAAACCATTGGTATTGAAGTAGTAAAAGCCACTGCATCTGCTGGTAAAATATATGCTTACGGCAACTATGCTTTCCAGGTAGACCAATACCAGGGTATACACATTATTGCCGATGCGCAGTCGGCACAGGCACATAAGATCGCATTTCTTAGAGTGCCGCTTTGCACTGAAATAGCCATTAAGAATGATCACTTGTACACCAACAACCTGAACGACCTGGTGGTGTTTAACATCAACAACCCTGCACAGCCGCAGTTGGTGCACCGCCTCAAAGATGCGTTCCCCGCTATCAACCAGGAATACCCGCCTTTTTCAAATGTCTTTTTTGAATGTCCTGATCCTACAAAGGGAATCGTCATCCGCTGGGAAGAAAAAGAGATCAAAAACCCTGAATGCCGGCGCTAAAACCATCAACATGAAAAAGCTTTTCATCTTCATATCTATAGTCTTTCTGTTCAGTTGTGATAAATCTTCTTCAGATGCCAAATTTGGGTCTCCAACTGGTAAGGGGGGCTCTATGGCCCGCTTTACTATTGAGGGCAACTACCTTTATACGGTTGACGAGCAGGATCTTAAAGTTTATGATATTTCCAATCCGGCCAAACCTGTCTATAAACGCACCGTACCTGTAGGCTTTGAGATCGAAACTATCTTTCCTTTTAAAGGCAAATTATTCATAGGCTCTACCAGTGTGGTGCATATTTTTAGTATTGATGATCCTACCAACCCGCAAAAGCTGAGTGTAGCCATTTCTCCAACCGTCATGCGCCGCTGTGACCCTGTAGTAGCTAAAGACACGGTGGCTTTTGCTACCCTCCGCACCAATGGCTTGTGCGGTGGCACTACCAGCATTCTGGCAGTTTATGATATCAAGAATATTACGAACCCGGTACAGAGAAGTTCTTACCCGCTAATAGAACCTTATGGACTTGGTTATGAAAACAACACTTTGTTTGTGTGCGACAAAAGCAGGCTTGACGTATTTGATATTAGTAAGCCTTTTGAACCTAAACTGGTGAACAGTTTAAGTGATGGTGAGTATTTTGATGTGATACCTTATGGCAATGTTTTGCTTTGCTGGATGGCAGACGGCCTTCTCATCTATGATATTTCAGACAACCAAAAACCCGTACGTTTAACTTATATCCGCTGATGAAATTTTCCTTCTGGCTGCTTATTGCTTTGCTGTGTTTTCAACTTCCTTGCGAGGCTCAAATAGATAGTATTGCTAAAAAAGAAGGTATTAATTACGATGGAATAGTAAATAAAAGGCCCATGAATTACAAAACATCTGTAAGTATCAGTCCACTGGTACTGGCCAATACTGATGGCCAGTTGATGGCAGGCATAGAGCACCGCTCCGGTAAGAACTGGGCCTATGCAATTGATGTAGGCTACATATTTAGCACCTATTATCTAAGTGATGTAAAGAAGGCCAAGGGTTT
>CBKWHA010000099.1:0-17535 GCA_966674115.1 uncultured Chitinophagaceae bacterium | reverse complement strand
AAATACTTGATGGATGATAATTTATTTTGACTTTTGCAGTTCACCAACAAAAAGGACGTTGAAAGAACAATACAAGGAACTTATATAAAAGAAACGCCTTAGATCTGTTGATGAAACAATTCTACAAACTTTAAGAACAAACTAAATATCCATTATGGCAAGACAGAACTCGCTATTTGGAGAAGAAGAATTTTCCCATAAGCCCCCAAAAAAAGAAGATGCGCCTTTGCCTTTGATCCCTTTAGCCCAAAAAAGAGCCTCAAAGAATGATACTCCATTAGAAAAAGAAATCCGCCGGTTCAACAAGTTGATCAAAGACCTGCATGAATACGAGGCTAATATTGCTAAGGAAAAAGAATATAATGATTTGTATGAACGGCTGTACCAGCAAAAAATAGTACCAGAGCTGGAGAAGTTATCAAGGGTAAAATTCCGGTTTGTAGAGCACATCCATTTCTTATTCGGGCAAGGTAAATTCACAAAGCCCCAGCAAAGGCATTTTGTTGACATGGTAAACGGCATGTTGAGAGATGTAATTGAATTTGTTCCGGAAGCAAGAGAACTGTCCCGCTATTACCTGAACAAACAAGTGCAGCTCATGAGTAAAAAAGATAAGCAGCAATTCAGTGACATGATGGAAGAAGGCGGCATCAATATCGACATGGAGAACTTTGATGTGGGAAACATCTGGGAACAAAACAGGGCAAGTATAGAGGATGAGTTCCTAAGGGATCACGCAACGCATTCAAAAGCGCAGAAAGAGCAGCAGCAAAATAAGAAAGCTGCCATGGAGCACCAGGATATCAACGTTTTGTACCGGGAGCTGGCGAGATTGCTTCATCCCGACCTGGAGCAGGATGAAGCCATACGGCTTGAAAAGGAACACCTGATGAAAGATCTTTCCAGAGCAAGACAACATCACGACCTGCATACTATGCTACTCATAAAGGCCAAAGCTCAGCGATTTGCACCCGGCGCGGAAAGTGAAAAGAAGGAGGCTGGTTATTCCTTGGATCAACTCAAGCGCTTTAACAAAGAGCTAAAGAAAAAACTGGACGAATACCGGTCTAAATTCATGATGAACAGCATTTCATTTGATCGCAATGGCTTTATTACTGGCTTTGGCGGTACTGGGTCTGGAAGAAGTAAAGACCCCCAAAAGGAGATTGAAATGGAATTGAAGGAAATAAAAGCTGAGATCAGGGATTTTGAAACCGACTTGAAGCATATCCAAACCCCTGAAGATCTGAAGCAACTCATTATGGTAGACAAAAATATTCAGAGGAGCATGGAGGATTCCTTTGGGTGGTAAGCGTCAGAAGGGCAATCAGTGAGTCAGCTAATTTTTCTGCCGCAGTTGCCATTCTGCAATATTTCTATAAAAGCATGACGGGGCTGGAAGTTGAATCTTGACAATTATTAGTTCAATTAAACCCTTATTTTTGCGCTACTTGCACAGGAAATGGTGTCTTCCTGACCCAAACCGTCCTCATAAAGTGGACTGATGGCGCCTACAAATAGTAAAATCAATCGATTATTACTTAAATTCTATTTGTAGGATGAACAAATACCGTTATTCTTTTGAGCAGCTTAAAATTGCAAAACATCTATTTTATTGGACAGCTTTAATCATTCCGGTTTCCATTGCGGTCGGCTCATTGGTCACTTTTTTTCTTTGGATACTGGAAATTGTTTCGGCTACAAGATGGGCTAATTTATGGCTGATCTTCTTTTTACCCTTCGCGGGTGTGCTGATCACTTTTATTTATAAAAAGTTCGGAAAGAATTCAGAGGCTGGTAACAATCTGATCATGGATGAAATCCACAAACCAGGAGGGGGTATTCCTGCAAGAATGGCGCCTTTGGTGTTACTTTCAACAATTATTACCCATTTATTTGGTGGTTCAGCAGGTAGGGAGGGTACTGCTGTACAAATGGGTGGCAGCATGGCCGCCTTATTTTCCAAATGGTTTCGTTTAAAACAAGAAGACAAGCGGATACTATTAATGTGCGGCATGGCTGCCGGCTTTGGTGCCGTGTTTGGCACCCCTGTAACCGGGGCTATTTTTGCTTTGGAAGTTTTAGCCATTGGTAGAATTAAATACGATGCATTAATTCCTTGCTTCATTGCTAGTGTATTGGCAGATATTGTATGTTCTGCTTATGGCATTCACCATACTCACTACACAATTGCTTTTGTTGGCGAATTGAAGCAATGGCTTTCCGTGCGCACCATTGATTTCATGTTATTGTTTAAAGTAATTGTTGCAGGCATAGCTTTTGGCTTGGTAGGATTCATTTTTGCAGAACTTTCTCATTTCATTAAAGACAAGGCTCACGCATTAATTCATAACAAGTGGATCATCCCAATTGCCGGAGGTGTAACTGTTATTTCCATAAGTTATTTATTAGGAACTTTCGATTACCTGGGTTTAGGTGTTTCCAATCCAACAGGTGGGGTAAGCATCATTTCTGCATTCTCTGAAGGAGGCGCTACTTATTGGAGTTGGCTTTGGAAGTTGTTATTGACAGCAATTACTTTGAGCACCGGCTTCAAGGGAGGCGAGGTAACACCCTTATTTTTTATTGGTGCAACTTTGGGTAATACGCTTGCAACCATTAGCGGTGCTCCTGTTGACCTGTTTGCAGGTCTAGGCTTTATTGCAGTTTTTGCAGGAGCTACCAATACACCATTGGCTTGTACGCTTATGGGTATTGAGTTATTTGGAGCTGAAAATGTATTGTATTATGCAGTTGCCTGCTTTACGGCTTATTATTTCAGTGGTCATTCCGGCATCTATGGATCACAAAGGATAGCAGTTTCAAAATTTCATATTACCAATGATAAAGAAACTACTATTAAAGAAATAAAAATGAAGAGAAGAAACAAAGATGAGAATGAATAAATTTGACTGCAATAGAATTATACTAAGTTAGAAGTACGAGGCAGGGGTATGGATTACGAGGTACGAAGTACGAGGTACGAAGTAAAAATCTCTTGATGGTTGCGGCTTTCAACGCAAATAATACCGTACCTACCTAATTTAATTTGGTAGTACTCACGCTGCTTTCTTTGACTTTACAATTTGGTAATGATTTGTTCAAAAAGGGATAACTCCTTTTTACCGTCAAATAAAGGGGAACCCTGATACCTTCGGGCTGTTAATTACCCAAACAAGACTGATTATGAAAAAACTGTACGCACTGCTGGCAATGACATGCCTGGCTTATACTGCTATTGCCCAGACTGCAGTAGTGAAAATAAAAGTTGTTGATGAACAGCGTTTACTCCTTCCTGGTGCCAGTGTTTCGCTTGAAGATAAACGTTATACCGCAGTATCAGGAAATGATGGATATGCTGTATTATATGATGTTCCGGCAGGCAGTCATACCCTAACCATTACCTATATCGGTTATAAAGATTACCAATACGATTTTACTACTTCAGAAGCTACACTTGAGTTAACAGCCGGCCTTCAGTCGGGTGTGGTATCCTTAAAAAATGTTCTGGCACTTGGAGACAGGCTAAAAGGTCAGGCCAAAGCCCTTAACCAGCAAAAGAATAGCGACAATATAACCAATATCATCAGCGCCGACCAGATCGGCCGTTTTCCCGATGCTAATATTGGCGATGCTATTAAGCGTGTGCCTGGCATCACCATGCAAAACGACCAGGGCGAAGCAAGAAATATTGTCATAAGGGGCATGGGTCCGGAATTTAACTCAGTTACTTTAAATGGTGAAAGGATTCCTTCTGCCGAAGGCGATAACCGGCGTATACAGATGGATCTAATTCCATCAGATATGGTGCAGACCGTAGAGGTAAATAAAACACTGACTGCCGATATGGATGCTGATGCCATTGGCGGGTCGGTAAATCTTGTAACCCGCTCTGCACCAAACGGCCTGCGTATTTCAGGAACTTTGGCAGGTGGATTAAATCCTATACGCGATAATGGATTTATTGGTACGGGTAATTTTGTTGTGGGTAACAGGTTTGCCAACAATAAAATTGGCTTTGTGGTAAGTGGCTCGTATAACCGCAATGTATTTGGTTCCGACAATATTGAATCTGCCTGGAGCAAAGATGCCAACGGCAAGCTGTTTGTCAGCGATCACGATGTAAGGGTGTACAATGAAATGCGGATTCGCAGAAGCATTGCCTCCACTTTTGATTTTAAATTACACCCACTGCACACCATTACCCTTACCGGATCGTACAACTGGAGGGATGATAAAGAGAACCGTTTCCGCCTGCGCCACCGCTACCGTGGTGATGCCGACGACCCCAATCCTGCTGAATTGATCTATGATGCCAATGGAAACATTACCGGTTATAGCAATGGAGAGGTATTGCGGCAAACCAAAGGCGGCCTGGACGACAGCCGCAATGAAAACCGCAGGCTGGAAGACCAGCGGGTACGTTCCCTGTCATTGAAAGGAGATCATTTTTTTGGCAGATTAAAAACAGACTGGAGTATACAATATGCCAAGGCCAGCGAGAAAAGACCCCATGAAAGGTATTTTGCCATGGGCCGCAGAAACATCACCATTAACCAGGATATTTCAGATTCGGAATTTCCCTTATTGACAGATAATACACCGCTTACCGGTTACACCAGGCTGAGTGAACTCACCGAACAATTCCAGAATCAGTACGAAAGAGACCTGAACGGTAAACTGAATTTTGAGCTGCCTGTTTCCATGATAAACAATCAGAAAGGTGCATTGAAATTCGGTGCCCGGTTAAGAACGAAGGAAAAAGTTAGAGACAATAATTTCTTTTCTTATTCACCACTCACTTCGTTTGGTAATATCAGCCTGGTTCCGTTAGTGGATAAAACAAGCAGTGATTTTTATCCGGGCAGTAAATATATAGCAGGCCAGTTTATAGATCCCAAGTATCTGGGAAGTTTGGATTTTAAGAATCCATCTTTGTTTGAAGAAACTGATGAACCATCAGAATACCTGGCAGGCAACTATAATGCAAAAGAAACAATTACTGCAGGCTATGCAGAACTGAAACAGGATTTCACTGATCAATTCTCCGCACGAATCGGATTGCGAGTGGAACATACCGCAATAGATTATACAGGGAATATTGTAGAAGACGAAGAAGATCTTAAAGGCACTGCCGCTTTAAAAAACAATTACACCGACGTGCTTCCTTCCCTTAACCTGAAATACAAAGTCACCAACAATTTTATCGTAAAAGCAGCATGGACCAATTCTATTGCCCGGCCCAAGTACTATGATCTTGTCCCCTATTTTAATGTCAATCCCAATGATTTGGTTTTGAGTGCAGGTAATTCGAAACTGGAACCGGTCCGTTCTTCCAATTTCGACCTGATGGCGGAGCATTATCTTAAATCAGTGGGTTTGATTTCGGGAGGACTTTTCTATAAAAAAATTGACAAGTTCTTTTACACTTACATAGATAACAATTATACACAAGCAAAATTTGCTGAAGATTTTCCCGGTATAAATAACCCAATTGACATAGCGGAGAACTGGGAATTTTCCCAGCGCCGCAATGGAGACGGAGCTACCGTTTTGGGATTTGAGGCCGCCATACAGCGCCAGTTTGACTTCTTACCAGGCTTCTGGAAAGGGTTTGGCATTTACCTGAACTACACTTATACGCATTCCAAAGCATCCGGCATTTATGATGCATCCGGCAAACTTGTTCGCAGCGATGTGAAACTGCCGGGAGCAGCGCCTAATATGTTCAATGCTTCGCTGAGCTATGAGAATCAAAAAGTAGTAGTACGGCTGTCAGGCAATTATACTTCATCTTATGTTGACGATAGCGATGATGGAGGTTACAATGAAGATAGTTTCTTTGATCGCTACTATAGCAAGCAGTTTTTCCTTGACGCCAATGCATCCTATGCCATTTCTCCGAAATGGAGAATTTTTGCAGAAGCAAACAATCTAACTAATCAGCCATTGCGTTATTACCAGGGCACAAAACAAAGAACGGCACAGGTGGAGTATTATGGGCCGAAGTTTAACCTGGGCGTAAAGTTTGATTTTATTAAATAGATGAATATAGAATGCAGACCAGTCACTTTTCCTTTGGATTTATCTTAGTATTGATTCTTGTTTCCTGCAACCACCAAAAAAAAATGTCTGTAACTACCACTAGCGCCGTAAAACCAGTGGTAGTTACAGAAAAAGTCGTCTTTGATTCAGATGACCCTGCTATCTGGATAAATCCTGCAGACGCCTCTCAAAGCCTGATCATCGGGACAGATAAAGAAACCGGAGGAGGATTATATGCATTTAACCTGCAGGGAAAAATTGTAAATAAGGTAATAGGTCTGCAACGACCCAACAATGTCGATGTTGTTTATGGAATGCTATTAAAGGGGAAACCAACCGCTATTGCCGTTGTTACAGAAAGAGAAACCAACAAGCTTCGCTTTTATGCCCTCCCGGACCTGAAGCCTGTGGATGGTGGTGGTATTGATGTTTTTGCCGGTGAAAAGGACCGGCGGCCTATGGGCATTGGCATTTATACTAGAACTTCTGATCACTCCATCTATGTCATTGTAGGCAGAAAAACAGGACCGGCAGAGGGGTATTTATGGCAATATAAACTATTGGATGATGATGGCAAGATCGCTATGCAATTTGTGCGGCAATTTGGAAAATACAGTGGTAAAAAGGAAATTGAATCCATTGCTGTAGATAACGAATTAGGATATGTTTATTATTCCGATGAACAGGCTGGAATCCGTAAATATTATGCCGACCCCCAAAAAGGAAATGAAGAACTGGCAATTTTTGGGCAAGGTGAATTTAAAGAAGACAGCGAGGGTATATCCATTTATAAATGCAGTGATAGTACCGGGTATATTTTAGTATCAGACCAGGCAGCGGATTGTTTTAATATTTACCCAAGAGAAGGTACTGCAGGTAACAAACATTTGCATCAACGTATTAGTGTTATCCCTGTTGCAACCCATCAAAGTGATGGGAGTGAAATAACGTCTTATAGCCTTCCTGGTTTTGAAGGTGGATTATTTGTAGCCATGAGTACAGACAGAACCTTTCAATATTACCGCTGGAAGGATATGGCCAAAAAAGCCAGCTTGCTGGTTGCTAAAAATAATACAGACACATTATCCATAAGCCAAAAAAATACACCAGATCAAATAAATTCAGTATTGCCCATATCGCAATAGAAAAAATTTGATAATAGTGCCATAGATGAAGGTTTACAATTTTATACACATTAATTTAGCTCTGGCTGTTACGATCGCAGGAGTGGGCCAAGGGTGATATCAATGAATTGACAGTCTTTATTTATTTGTTTCACTTTATTTACAAAGCCGGGAGTTACCAGCAGTAACTGGTTTGCTTTTACGCAATAGTCTACAAGGTTTAGTTTGATGTTGGTAACTCCCGGCTTTGACCAATAGGATTGTAAAATTGTCAAAGCGATAAGGTTTATTACTCGCTTATATCTTCGTATTTACCTCTGCGTTCGAAAAATATCTCCTTCTTCTGAATTGGATTTATGCTTTCTTTTAATCTTCATTGCTTTCTAAAGTTGGCGGAATTAATTTATACATAACAGGTGTCACAATTCTGGAAAGTATTGTAGAACTTATTAAGCCTCCAATTAGCACAATTGCTAATGGCGCTATAAGAGGATTGGGGTTCAAAGCAAGAGGAATTAATCCGCAAATGGCGGTTATCGACGTAAGCACAACCGGTAAAAACCGGGTCTCTCCTGCTATATGAATGGCTTTATCTATGCTATATCCTTCCACCCGCAACTGGTTGGTAAAATCAACGAGCAATAGCGAATTCTTAACCTGTATACCGGACAAACCTATAAAACCAATAATAGAAACCAATGACATCGGATGGCCGGTGATGAGTAACATTACCACCCCGCCCAGAATTCCTAATGGGATAATAGATAGTACAATGATGATACCTTTAAAGGTTTTAAATTGCAACAATAGAACTCCAATAAAAAGGAATGTACTTAACAGAATAACTGACAGGAAATTTCCACCCAACGCATCGCCTTCCGATTCCGCTTCCCCGGATAGCTTATAATAGTAGCCAGGCGGCATTTTAAGGTTATTCAGTTGCGGAACTATGTCCTTTAGTACATCATTCGCATATACATTTTCTTTGGTTAGGGAGGTAACCTTTGCGAAACGGCTTTTATTAAAATGGTTTATGGCCGTAGGCGATGTTTCAAAAGAAATGGTTGCAATCTGATCAACTAATACAGGAACACCCTGGATGTTATTTACATACAGGTTTTTGAATGCATCTAAATTTGAAAATTTATCTCGGGCAAGTGTTATGACTACATTGCGTGAATCGCCTCTGTCATCTATATAATCACCGACGGTTAATCCCGCTACCGCCATCCTGATTACCTTATCAACATCGCTTGTAAGAACCCCCAATGTCCTGGCTTTTTCTTTGTTGATTTTTATTTTAACATCCGATTTGTAGGTGTTTAACTCGTTATTGATGTAAACAGTACCTGGATGTTTACGTAAAATATCCTCCACTTTAAAGGAAAGCTCACGCAGTTTATTGGGATCTTCACCAAAAACCCTGACTACTATGTTAGCCTCTATGGGTGTTCCCTGTTCAAAATCTTTTACTTCTATTTTGGCGTAAGGAAAATCTTTAAATCGTTGCCTTAGCCGCTTAATTAAATCTATTTTTGAGCTAGGGCTGGCCTCTTCATCCATCTGCACAAAAATCTGAGCGAAGTCGGTCTTAATATCCTGTTGATGTACGTTATAATATATCTGTGGATTTCCTTTGCCTACATTGCTTGTATAATACACAATCTCTTTGTGTTGCTTTAATTCATTTTCTACGAGTTTAGTCACACGATCACTTTCCGGAATATCCGCCTGCAGAGGCATTTTGATATTGATCAGGAACATTGGCTTTTCGGAGGTTGGAAAAAGTTTGAATCCTGTTTTGGTAAATAAGAAAAAGGCCAGGACGCTAAGTATTAATGATATCCCAATAGTTGATTTAGGCCATTTTAAAGCCAACGGCATGATACCCCGATAAGAATAGGTCAGGAATTTTTGCAGATACTTAAGGAAAAAATTGCCTTCCCCATGTGTGTGCGTTTTCAATATCCGGCTTCCTATGAATGGAACAAGGGTCAATGCCACGATCATTGATGCCAATACACTGGTTATAACAGCCATAGGTAAACTGCGGATAAATTCACCGGCCATATCAGGCAGGAAGGCCAGGGGTAAAAACGCAATTACTAAAGTGGCCGTACATCCCACCACTGCCACACCGATTTGTTTTGTGCCTTTTAGAACAGCATCCTTTAGTGAATGACCTTCCCTAAGCCATCGTTCTATATTTTCTACTACCACAATACTGTCATCCACCAACAATCCCAAAGCCACAACGAGCCCAACAATACTTAGCTGGTTCAATGAAAACCCTAATAAATTCAATGCGATAAGCCCTAATGCCAAGGAAAGCGGAATAGAAATCATTACAATCAGTGATGCCCTAAATCCTAAAGGCAGTAAGGTAATGACTACCAAAAGAATGGCTAAGCCAAAATCAAAACCCAGATGTCCCAAACGTTGTGAAACCATAGTAGCCTGATCAAAAGTTTTGACAAGCTGGATATTAGAAGGTAATCCTTTGGAAAATTCATCCAATATTGGAAGAAACTCTTCCTGCACTTTCGCTATATTAACATTGTCTTTCATTGCTGCCGTAACCAGGACGCAACGATGTCCATTTACACGAGTAATATGGTTGACCGTTTCATTTTTATAACTTACTTCAGCTACATCTTTCAGATAGATAATTTTTCCATTGGCATTGTAGATGACGGTATTGGCAACATCCTCAACATTCTTAAACTTACCGCTGGTCTTTACATTAAAAACCTTACTCTCAAGGTTGATGCTTCCCCCGGGAATGTCTGCCGCTTCACTTTGTAAACTACCTACAACTATGTTGAGCGGGATTTTCAGTTGCGCCAGTTTATCCAATTGTACATCAATCCGGATCTCCTGTTCCGGCATTCCTGAATATTTGACTTCTTTAAGGTTTGTTATTTTCTCCAGGCGTGTTTTCAGTATATCAGCTTCATCTCTCAACAATTTATCGGAAGCGTTATTCGAAACCAATGCAACCTGTAACACTTTGACATCGGAAGAAGAAATCTTTTCTGTTTTGATCAGATAAATATCCTTAGGAAGTTCACTGTTTTTTAAAGCATTTATTTCTGTAGATATCTCCTGGTATTTATTGTTTACATCAACACCATATTTGAATTTTGGCTGGATGACCGCCACACCATCCTCAACTGTGGTAAGCATTTTGTCAATGTTTTCCAAACCGTAAATTTTGTTTTCAATAGGTTTCACCACTTGCTCTTCCATATCTTTAGGACTTGTGCCCGGATATATGACCGTTATGAGATATTGTGGTGGATGATTTGTTGGGTCTTCCGAACGGGGCATTGTAAACAAGGTAAGTACACCAACTACTGCAAACAACAGGAATATAATGAGTGTGAACTGATAGTTTTTAACGGCAAAGTTTGTAATCTTCATATCTGTTATTATTACCTGATAATTTTTATTGTAGATTTTTCGTTGAGATAGGCACTATTGGATATCACGATTTCCTGCACTCCATCAAGTCCGTCTCGTAGATAAACCTGCTGGTTATCAACCTTTGAAATAGTTACCGGAATTTTCTTAACCTTATTGGCTCCGTCAGGTGTAAATACAAATGCCTTATCGCCATCAGCTTCCACCAAAGAACCATATGGGATGACCTTCACATTTTCGTCCTGATTAGTAGCTATTTCCGCTTTGCCAAACATGCCCACCGCCGGTTTTATATCTTTTAATTTCAATTTCAATTCAATCTGAAAGGAGCCAAGTGTTTGATCTGCCGCCTGCGACTTACGAAACACGAAAGCATCAATTTTTTTATCAGCATATCCATCCAGCGTCACTGTTGCCGTTTGTCCCAGGTTAATGATTGCCCATTCCCGGTCTGTTACACCGACTCTAAGTAAATAGTTATTGTTTTGTTGTGTTTCGTTAATAGCAAGCACCGGCATACCTGGCCCGATTACTTCTCCTTCACTGGCGATTTTCTGGCTTACAAATCCATCAGATGCCGCATATATTTTTGAGTAACGTTCATTAAAGGCAACAGCTTCTTTTGCTTTTTGAGCAATATTCAAGGCTGTCCTGGCATTTTGCAACTGCTCTAATGTAAAAACACTGTCTTTGTAAAGATTAGCCGCTCGTTCATAATCACGCTGTGCCTTGTCTACATTTAAACTGGCTTGCGTTAAGCCAGCGGAAATTTCAGTTGAATTGAGTGTAGCAAGTAGTTGACCTTTTCGAAAGAACTGACCTTCCTCTACAAAGACGCGGTTAATTACGCCACCTATTTTGAACGAATACTTAGCTTCGTTTTCTGTGCTTACGAGGCCTGTAGCACTTATTTTTTTTGGTAATTCCAAGGCAGATACAGCAGAAATCTTTACAGGGATGACATCTGTTTCTCCCAATGAATTTTTTGCCTGGTCTTCTTCCTTGCAGGAATATAAAATCGATACTACTGCAATAACGCTGAGCAATTGTATTTTTTTCATTTGTATATTTTTTTGTTGTTTTTGGCCAAATGGAATTCGCCATAATAATTTTCATCGCGGTTGGTATGAATTTGCTCGAAAATTTTTATGGCTCATTTCATAATAGTTCGTTTTTTGTTTATTGAATGATGAAACTGGCATTGGCACGTTCTATTTCTGCCTGCTTTACCAATGTGTCGTAAAGTGAAATGTTTGCCTGCAGCTGGGCAGATACCAGTTGGTTTTGTGCATCCAGTAGTTCTATGTAAAGTGCAATGCCTTCTTTGTACAGCCGCAATTCATCCTTATAATATTTTTCAGAAGAAGCTACTTGTGACACAGCAGCATTGTAATTGATAAGAGCAGCGTTAAATGCATTGGCAGCAATGCTAACCTGTAATTTCAGTTGCTGCTCGGTATTGCTTGTCTGTGATGCAATCACTTTAGCATCCGCCTCCGCCTGTTTTACTTTGTATTTGTTTTTGCCACCTGAAAAAATATCCCAGCCAAGTGAAATCCCGAAAAAATAATAAGGCGATTTATCATTTACTTTAAAATCAAAAGCCTGCGATCCCAAATCAAGAAAGGAATTTAGTTTTGGTATTTTGTAGGACTTGGCAAGGCCAATAAGGTTCTTATTGATGGCGGCTGCAGTATTTAACTTTAATAATTCTTCTCTTTTATTTACAGCTGTATCATATACAACACGTGGATCAGGAACAGTAGTTATTGAATCAATAAGTATGGGAGTGGTCAGTGGTTGGTTGATTAAAAAATTAAAAAAATCTCTGGCATTATCCCGGTTTAATACAGCGGTGTTCAGTTGTGCAGTAATCTTTGTTACTTCATTATTGCTCCTTACCATTGCCGTACGGTTTACTTTTTGATTATTAAAAAGAGCAGTGTTTATCCTTTCATTTTCTTTTACAAGTGCAAGGGCATTTTCATAAATCCCGATTGCTGTCGTTGCTTGCAAATAATTATAATAAGCAATTTTGATCTCTTTGACAAGCTCCCGTTTGTAGATGTCAATTTCTATTTTTTGCAAATCATACTGCTGGCTTTTTATTTTTTTATTGTAAGCTATTTCTGCATTGATGACCGGATAAGTAGTATGTAGTTTGACATCATAAAAATTATTGGGGTTCAGCAGTATGCTACGGTTCTCTATTTGCGGAAAACTGCTGCTGGCAGTAAGCTGGTTGAGCGTTTTGTAAACAGGGTTTACCAAATCCCCTACTGGAATATCCACGGTGCGTCCGCCACCTGCGAGGGTATAGGTTCCATTAAGCTCAACATTTGGCAGGAATAATGACTTAGCTTCTTTTAAGGCCCAGAGGCTCTTATCAAGCAAAAATTGCTGCTGGCGAATTGTTTCATTACTGCTCAAAGCCGTGCTGATATATTTCTCAAGCTGTGTTTGGCCATAGGCACTTCCAACCAATAACAATAAAAGAAAAGAGAGTATTTTTTTCATTTTTCTTATGTTTATGAACCTGATAATGTTATTGAACAGTGTTCAATATGTAGGCAAAAAAAAATTACAGATTGTTAATAATTTTCAAAAGCTCATCGTATGCTTCTGTTACAATATTTTCCGGGCTTTTAATGTTCACGCATTGGGTCCGGGAACTTATTTCCAGGCTACACATGCCATGCATACAGCTCCATATCAAAAAAGACAGCGGCTCCAATTTATGTCCATTAAAATGTCCAGCGTCCATGCATTCCTTTACAGTAGCCTTCAGCACATCAAAGGTAGCCTTCCCCTCATCCCACTCATCTTTCTGAATTGTTTCGAGGAACAACATCGGTGCTTTAAGGTTAAACATCAGGTCGTACATATCTGGATTTTCCAGGCCATAGTTGATATACACTTTGCCCATTGCCTTTAATCGCTCCATGGGGTCTTTCACGTTATATAGGACTTTGAACTGACCGCCCAGATCAGCGAAACTCTGTGTGTGCAATGCGTGGAGTATTTCATTCTTATCTCTGAAATAAACATATACTGTACCGACACTGTAGTCTATGGAATCAGCGATATTCCTGATGGTGGTTTGCCCGATGCCTTTTTCCACAAACAACTTACGGGCAGCTTTTAAAATAAGCGCCTTCAGCTCTTCCTTCTCCTTTGCTTTTCTGTCTGCAATGCTCATAGAATCAATTTCAGTACAAAGAAAATGAACATTGTTCAATTTTTAAAATATATTTGTTATTGTTAAGCTAAAGATTCCTTACCTGACCTGTGCCATACACATAATATTTATTGGTGACAAGCCGATTCAATCCTAAAGGGCCACGATGATGGAGCTTATCAGTACTAATTGCCAATTCGGCACCTATTCCCATTTGCCCTCCATCAGTAAATCTTGTAGAAGCATTTTGATATACTACGGCACTATCTACTTGTTCCATAAAATCTCCGGCTTTACCGTCATCTTGCGTAAAGATCAATGAAGAATGTCCCCCGCTATACTTGTTTATTTTCTCTACCGCTTCCTCCTGGTCATTCACAAGGTCGATGGCAATTTTTAATGCCAAAAATTCTTCATGCCAGACCTCATCAGAAGTGATCTCATCCACATTTCCCAGAATAGACAACAAGTTGCGGTCGGTCAGTATCCTCACCTGATTGGCTCGAAGCAGGTTAACCAGCTCTTTTATTTTGGGCTCCAAATCTGGCAGGCTATTGCTTATAAGTAGTTTATCCAATGCGTTGCAGGCACTTATTTTTTGGGTTTTTGCATTCAGCACCACTTCCTTTACAACTTCCCAGTTGGCATCATCGGCTACGTAGGCAAAATTATTACCACGACCGCTTACAATCACCGGGCATTTGGCATGTTTCTGTACAAATGAAATCAGTCCTTCACCACCTCTAGGAACAATCAGATCTATCTTTTCGGGGGGAGTTGTTAAAAAGCTCCTGGTTTCTTCCCTGTCCAGTTGTAAACATTGTATCCAGGTTCCTTCCAGGCCATTCTGTTCTAAAGCCCGATGCCAGCAGGATACCAATTCCTGATTGCTGTTTGATGCTTCCTTACCTCCCTTTAACAGGATCCGGTTATTTGCTTTAAATGCCAGAGCTGCCGCTTCAATGGTTACATCTGGTCTGGATTCATAGATGATCAGTATGGTACCAAATGGAACCGTCTTATTAATTATGGTAAGGCCGTTATCCAATGTGCGTTCATCCAGATGTATTCCCACCGGATCGTCCTGTTGTGCTACCTCAGAGAGTGCCTGAATCATTCCGTCAATCTTTTTATCGTTCAATAGCAATCGGTCAAGCAACACAGTATCTGCCTTTCCAAAACTGTTCATATCAGTTCGGTTTGCAAATAATATTTCCGGTCTTCTGGCTTCAATAATATTGATCATTGAGTTTAATACCCGGTTTTTCACTTCAGAGGTCAGTATTTTCATTTTCTATTATTTCATTGTTAACAGCTACTACTTTAAACGCTCTAATTCTTTTATTTTAGATTTAATAAATCAGGCCTTATCCTTTTTTACATCTCCTAACATTGCTTTTCTGTCTTCCGGTATAGGAAAATATTTTTCAGCCTATAAGTTTAGAGATCACCTTATAAATTAGTATTAACTGGGTTTGGCGCTTGCAATTAAACGTCAAACGTATCTTCTACAATAAAATATTTCAGTCTTTGGATTTCCATGTTTATATTTTCATTTTGTTCACACTTTTCAGAATTGTGCTTTCAAGTGCATTATATGCAAACCGCTGTAGCGTTAGGATAAGCGATGTTCCTTTTCCAATTGGATAACTGAACTTGGGATTTTTTTCATTCACAATTTTCACCACCGTATCTACAACAGCGTCAGGTCCTGGTGCACTTCCCATCGCATGGCTGGTATAAGCATCAATCTTTTGCCGGAATGTATCGTACTCTGGGATTTCTTCATGGGATACTATTGCATTCTCACCAATATTGGTTTTAAAAAATGTAGGTTCAATCATACTGACCTTTATGTTAAATTGGTTTAATTCAAATCTCAGTGATTTGAAATATCCTTCCAAGGCATGTTTTGAAGCTGAATAGTAGGAAACATTAGGGTAACCGATTAAACCCAAAAAAGAACCCGTAATAATTATTTTTCCTTGTTTTTGTTTTCTGAAATACGGCAATAATTCCTTCGTGAGTTTTACGGTTCCCCAAAAGTTTGTTTCAAACTGCTGTTTACCTAATTCAACAGGAGTTTCCTCAGCAAGCCCAGCCAGCAAGTAACCTGCGTTATTTATCAGCACATCTAATTGTGAGATTTGACTGAACAGTTGCTCGCCAAAAGATTCAATGGAATTGTCATCGGAAATATCCAATTGCAATAATTTGAAAGGCAGTTTAGTTTTATATTTTTCCGGGTTGCGGCTTGTTCCAATTACACGGTAACCACCCTCGTGTAGCTTGCTGGCAATCAAGAGTCCAAAACCTGAAGAAGCCCCAGTAACTAAAATTGTTTGTTTCATTTCTTGTTTTTTTTGTAATTTTACTTGCATATTGCAAGTGCAAATATAGAAATTACTTGCATAATGCAAGTTAATTTAAAATATTTCTTATGACTAAAGCCAAAAAGAGATCGGATTGCCCTATTAGTTGTTCCCTCGATATTTGGGGAGACAAATGGTCGCTGTTGATTATCAGGGATTTGATATTTGCCAAAGAGTGCACTTATGGTGATTTTCTAAAATCTCCGGAAGGCATTGCAACGAATATTTTGGCTTCAAGGTTACAAGCTCTGGAAGAAAACAAGATCATTGAAAAGTTAGATCATCCGGATAGCAGAGCAAAAGTTTTATACAAGTTGACACATAAAGGGGTTGACTTACTCCCCATTATAATTGAAATAAATTTATGGGCTGAAAAGTATTTTCCTATACCGGAAGACAGAAAGGCAATGTTGAAAGAGGTGAAAAAGGATAAGGCCGGATTTATAAAGGCTTCTGTGAAGGAATTGAAAAAAGTTTAGTTATCATTTTTGGCAATAATAAATCAACTCTGAAGAGAACAGCCCATACTTAAGTAAATCTTCGGAAGAAAAATTTTTAATGTAATTGTCTCCTGTCACTTTAAATCCTGCACTTTTTAATCTGTCCATATAATCTTGCCCGTACCATCTAACATGGTCATATTGCCCGAAAGCCTTTTCTCTTTTTTTGGGCGAAGTGATAGTAAAGTCTTCATAAGTTCTTTCTCTCGAATAATCAATAGGTACTTGAAATATTCCCCATCCACGATTTTTCATCACCCTATATAATTCTTTCATTGCCAATTTATCGTCAGGAATATGTTCAAGGACATGAGTACAGATAATAATATCAAAGCTATTTTCATCAAATGCGATATTCGTTATGTCAACCTTGTAAATTTTAGCTTTTCCAATATGGTACATTTTGGGATGCAAATCACAAGGTATATAGTCAATGTTTTGCTTTTGTGAGAAGATATTATAAAAAAACCTTTCTGGAGCAAAGTGAAGTAATCTTATTTTTTCTTCGCTGTTGAATAACCCTGTTTTATTCTTCAAATACAAATATATTAAACGGTGCCGTTCAAGGGACCCGCAATTAACACATCTGGCATTTTTCCTTTTTGGCCAACCAAAAGGTGCAAACATCTCAAAACTTGATTCACAAATAGGACAGATAACCTTGTCACCTCGGTAAAATTTGGTTTCTATCTGTTTTCTACAATTTAGATATGCCCTTTTTATGAACCCAGGCACACTGTTTTTAATTTGTTCCTTTATAATCATATTTAATTTTAACTAATTAACTTCTCCTTACACAGCAAGCTTTGTACTCCGCCAAAAAATTCATAACTACTTCTGTTTAGTAAATAATCTATAAAAAACAGAGTATGTTTCTTCGGAAACACATTTCC
>CBKWHA010000098.1:0-17558 GCA_966674115.1 uncultured Chitinophagaceae bacterium | reverse complement strand
TTTGTTATTGAGTTGACAATCAAAAAATCGCAGGACTATAAGCAAAATCTATCCGATATTTAAGTTTTAAAATGCGCAAGACAGGAAATTTTCTACTAATGCCAGCCGTAAACATATGAAACAAATCTATCGGGCAAACTCAAATTTTACAATTTGAGTTTGCCCGATAGATGCTTCGCTAACAAACACACTGTATTTTTTGACCTGTGGTATTTGTCTTTGTTCCTTCCGTTGCATAACCATCAAATTTCCACCATTCAATGCCGCCCATCAATTCTTTAACTTTAAATCCGAGTTTGGTCATATTTAAAGCACCTTTTGTTGAGGCATTGCAACCAATACCATCGCAATAAGTAACATAAACAGCCTCTTTGTCTAAATGCTTTGTGGTTTCTTCGTTCATCTCCCGATGTGGAATGTTAATTGCATTCGGAATATGTTCGCCTTCGTAACCAAAAGGTTTTCTTGTATCAAGAGGAACTATGTTTTCCCTCTTATTCATTGCATCAAACAAATCTGATGGGTCCATTTCATAAGACAATTTGTTTTGATAATGTTTTAGTTGGTCATTCATTTTATATTAGCTTTTTAGTTAAACAATGTAGCAAAACTAAATAGATACACAGGGCGATAAAAACGAAAAGATTTCATCATTATTATTACAAATTTTCATTAGTTACCTCAGCAGATAAATTATTATTTTGTCATTTATTTTGATTTCAATGGAAATAAAACATCTTAAATTAATAAAAGCGATCGTGGAAGAAGGCAGCATCACCAAAGCCATTGATAAACTACATTTAACGCAATCAGCACTAAGTCATCAATTGAAGGAGGCGGAATTTCAGTTAGGAACTAAAATCTTTCTGCGGCAAAATAAAAAACTGATTTTAACCAAGGCAGGTGAAAAACTGTATCACACAGCCAATGAAATTTTGGACAAGTTGTCCGATACCGAAAAACAGATTAAGGCATTAGTTTTTGGGGAAGTTGGGGAAATCAGAATCAGTACAGAATGTTATTCCGGTTATTATTGGCTTCCCTCAGTTTTAAAGCAATTTCATCATTTATATCCAAATATTGAATTGACAATTGTAATGGAAGCTACACATTATCCATTACAAAAATTACTGGATAACAAATTAGACATTGCCATAGTGAGCGACCAAATCAAAGATGATCATATTAAATACTTAGAGCTTTTTCAGGATGAGCTGATCATGGTAGTTTCAGAAAATCATCCCTGGGCAGATAAAAAGTATGTGGTAGCAGAAGACTTCATGAGTGAGCACTTGTTTATTCATTCGTTGCCATTGGAAACCGTTACAGTTCACCAAGCATTACTAAGTCCTGCAAATGTTACACCTAAAAAGATCACACCCTTGCCATTGACAGAAGCGTCAATTGAAATGGTAAAGGCAGAAATGGGCGTAATGTCTATGGCAAAATGGGCCTTTCAGCCCTATCAAAAGAATAGTACATTACGAGCAATAAAAATTGGCAAGAACGGGCTAAAGCGGAAGCATTATATAGCATATCTTAACAATAAAACATATCCTGACTATTTCTTTCAGTTTATTGAATACCTACAAACAGAAATCAATTTGCAATGGAATATGTGATCAGGGCAATCAAAGAAAATGAATTAACAAGATTGGTGGAAATGTGCAGCAGTCACGCTGAATATGAAAAGGCAGCATACAATTCTTGTGGAAGAGTACAAGCACTAAAATCAGCTATATTTTCAGAGAAGCAAAAACTGTATTGTTTTGTAGTTGAAGTCGGTACTGAGTTAGTCGGATATTTTGCCTATACTTTTGATTTTTCTACCTGGGATGCTCAAACATTTTTGCATTTGGACTGCTTATACCTTGAGTCAGCATACAGGGGTATGAGGATTGGCGATAAAATCATTGAGAAGTTAATAGCTATTGGAAAAGAAAATAATTGTGTAAATATTCAATGGCAAACACCTGTATTTAATGAAAAAGCTATAAAGTTTTACAACCGAATCGGAGCAACAGGAAAAGAAAAAATGAGATTTTTTTTGAGTTTATAAAAGTCAGAATGCCTTAACTTAGGCGGGCTTAGCGTTTACAATATACCGGAGTATTGTATCCGATCAATTCAAAAAAAGTACAAAGAGTCTAGTTAATGAAAAAATTACTGTTCGCGATTGCAGCCTTTTCCAGTGCTGTATGCATTTTCTTTGCGTGTAAAAGTTTAAAACCTCAGACTACAACTACTACTCCAACGACACGGGTACTGGTGTTTACGAAAACCAAAGGCTACTATCACCAATCCATTCCTACGGGTGTGGCGGCCATTCAAAAACTGGGAAAGGATAATAATTTCCTTGTGGATTCTACTTCAGATGCCTCTTATTTTGTAGAAGACAGCCTGAAAAACTACAGCGCTGTTGTTTTTCTGAGCACCACTATGAATGTGCTGAATGCAGACCAGCAGGTAGCTTTTGAGCGCTACATTCAGGCGGGCGGTGGTTTCGTGGGCATTCATGCCGCTACAGATACCGAATACGACTGGCCCTGGTACAACAAACTGGTAGGCGCCTATTTTGCCAGCCATCCCAAGCAGCAAAAGGCTATTATAGAAGTAAAGGATAGAAGTCATGAATCCACTTCCTTTTTACCTGAAAAATGGGAACGATTTGACGAGTGGTATAATTTTAAAAATATACAGCCCGACCTTAAAGTGCTGGCCACACTGGATGAAGACAGCTACCAGGGTGGGACCAACGGGGACAACCATCCTATTGCCTGGTATCATGAGTTTGATGGTGGCCGTGCCTTTTATACAGGTGGTGGCCATACCGATGAAAGCTATAGAGAACCACTTTTTCTGCAACACATTTTGGGAGGCATTAAATACGCTATAGGCAGCCAACAACTGGATTATTCCAAAGCTTATGCTGTAAAAGCTCCTGAAGATAATCGCTTTACCAAAACCGTCCTGGTGAATGATCTGAACGAACCGATGGAACTGGCGGTGGCACCGGACGGACGTGTGTTCTTTACAGAACGGGCTGGTAAGTTTTATGTGTACGACCCTTCTACCAAAAGCACCAAACTGGTGCGTGACTTTCCGGTTAAAGCTGTGGAAAAATACCTGAATGGTCTTATTGGCATTACCCTCGATCCTGATTTCAGCCAGAACGACTATATCTATTTCTTTTATTCTACTGCCCGTGGCGATCAGTACATGCAGCGGGTATCCCGCTTTAAGATCAGCAGGGATAATATCCTGGATACGGCATCAGAAAAAGCAATTATTGAAATACCTATTGACCTGGAAGTGAGTGCCCATACCGGAGGCTCGCTGGCATGGGATCAACACAAAAACCTGTACATCTCCACAGGAGATAACACGGTTCCTTTTGAATCTGATGGCTATGCACCTATTGATGAAAGAGCGGGACGTAAGGTGTTTGATGCACAGCGTTCGGCTGCCAATCCCAACGACTTTAGGGGGAAGATCCTGCGCATCCATCCTGAACCTGACGGCAGCTATACCATTCCCGAAGGCAATTTATTTCCAAAAGGAATGGCAGGAACAAGGCCGGAAATCTTTGTGATGGGTTGCCGCAATCCTTACCGTATTTCTGTGGATACGGCCACCTCTATCGTGTACTGGGGTGAAGTTGGTCCGGATGCCGGACGTGATTCGCGTCACGGTCCTCGTGGTTATGATGAATTCAACCAGGCAAAACAGGCAGGCAATTTTGGCTGGCCTTATTTTGTTGGAAACAACTTTGCTTACAATGATTCTGATTTTGCCACCAAAGCTATTGGCGACTTGTTTGATGTAAAAGCACCTGTGAACCACTCACCCAACAACGCCGGCATCAAGAATCTGCCGCCTGCGCAAAGTCCGATGATCTGGTTTCCATACAATCGCTCTGAAGAATTTCCAGACTTAGGTGAAGGTGGCCGTTGTGCCATGGGTGGACCTGTTTATCATTACAATCCAAATCTAAAAACACCGACCCGCTTGCCGGCATATTATGACAAAGCCTGGTTTATTTACGACTGGATGCGCAACTGGGTGTTTGCCGTTCGGATGGACGAGCAGAACAATTACAAACGAATGGAGCCATTCATGGGCACCAATGGAGATTTCAGCAGACCCATAGATTTGGAAATAGGTCCGGACGGTGTTTTATATATGTTGGAATATGGTTCGGTCTATGGTGTAGACAATGAAGATGCCCGTCTGGTACGCATTGACTTCAATGGCGGTAACCGTGCACCGATGGCGCAAATTACTACCAAAGATACTCTAGGATTGGCGCCTCTGAAAACAACTTTAAGTAGCAAAGGCAGTATCGACTTTGACGAAGACGATCAGTTGAAATACGAGTGGGCGATTGCAGGCAAAGGTGTTGTTTCATCTGCCCCCGACTTCGGTTACACCTTTGAAAACAATGGCATCTATAATGTCGTTTTGAAAGTAACCGACCCTGCTGGCGAAAGCAGTACAGATACCGTATCTATTAAAGTAGGCAACACCTTACCCTTAGTAAAGATCAATACTACAGACAACAGCACCTTCTTTTTTGACAAAATCACCGGGTTGAAATATGATGTCCAGGTAAAGGATAATGAGGATCAGGAAATTGATACAAAGAACATTAAAGTAACATTGAACTACATTCCAAAAGTGGCCAGTGCACAGGCTTTGGTAGGACATCAGCAAATATCTGAGAACTACAACCTGGGTAAGATCTTAATGGCTAACAGTGATTGCAAGGCATGTCATCAAATGAGTGCCAAATCGGTTGGTCCTGCTTTTATAGAAGTTTCCAAAAAGTACAGCAATGATAAAAATGCCATTGGCCGGCTGGCAAATAAAATCATTACCGGAGGCGGGGGCGTTTGGGGTGACCATGCTATGAATGCGCATCCTCAGCTATCTAAAGAAGATGCAACGGAGATCGTGAAATACGTTCTTTCCGTTTCCCATCAAAAACCGGAAGTGCAATTGCCAAAGGAAGGGTCTGCTGTTTTGAATGAACATGTTGGCAGCAGTGAAGAGGGGCGCTATGTACTCAGCGCTTCTTATACAGACAAAGGCGGCGCGATCACTCCACTGACCTCTAAAGACGTTTTGATTCTGCGGCCTTCCAAAGTTCAGGCCGAAGATGCAGAACCAATTTTCAGTGTACAAAAACAACAGCAACGGATAGGTATTATCAGTAGTGGCGCTTACTTTAGGCTGAAGAACATTGACCTGAAAGATGTACGCAAGCTTACCTACCGCTATGCTTCAAATAGAAATGCTACGATTGCTGTGCATATAGACTCCGTAAAAGGCCAGGTGATCAGCACGATTGACTATATGCCCACCGGGGGCAGGGATCAGTTTGCTGAAATCAGCACGCCGGTAACAGACCCGGGCGGAAAACATGACCTCTATTTTGTGTTTGTGAAAAACGATACGCCTAATAACCGACTGGGTGTTATCGACTGGATACGGTTTGATGGGGGAAGGGAAGTGAAACCTGAGGCAACCCCAAGAAAAAGTGTAGTGAAAACAAAAACACCGGCTTCGAAACCGTTTGCTAACAAAACTGCCTTAACTGCCAAGAAATTGGAAAAGAAAACTATTCCTGCCGGAAGCGTTTTAATAACAAAAAGTGATTGTAAAACCTGTCATTCACCCAACCAAAAGCTGATAGGTCCTTCTTATCAGCAGATTGCCAAAAGGTACCAGAAAACACCGGCGGTTATCAGTAATCTGGCCAACAAAATTATTGTTGGTGGAAGCGGTATTTGGGGACAGATACCCATGACACCACATCCACAGCTTTCTAAAAAAGAGGCGGCGGAAATAGTGAAGTATATTTTGGCGTTGAAGTAATAACTGGAACTGCATAAACAAATGGATGCCTCATAAAAACAGGACGAATAGCCTCGCTGGTGCGGGGCTATTTGAAATTGGCAAAAAGTTTGAGCCTTATAATTACGCAATACTCCTGTTATTAATCAAAACCTGAATCTATGAAACTAATAATCATGAGTCTGATAATGGTAACCGGTTTACTTTTATCATGTGGACCTACCAAATATGAAACTACAACCTCAGGTGCTGCATATGCTGAGGTGCCTACGGGCGTTAAGGAAAATTTTACAGCACAATATCCTACTGCAACAAACGTGGTCTGGAGTAAATATGAACTAACAGCAGTGCCTATTGACTGGCAGCTCACTGACTGGCCCGTTTTAGAAGCTGATGATTACACAGTAACATTTGATATGGAAGGTGAAAAATATTACGCCTGGTATGATTCAAACGGTAGCTGGATAGGCAGTGCCTATGAGGTAAGAGACATCACTACTCTGCCTGCAGCCATCCACACGATGATACAGAACAAGTATAGCGGCTACAGCATTGTATCAGCAGAAAAGGAAATGTGGAAAGACCACATGGCCTATGAAGTAAAGCTGAAAAGCGGCGAAAATAAAATTAAGATACTGACAGATAGCAATGGTAATGTTTTGAAAGAGAAAGTAAAAGATTAATGTAAAAGAGTAAGCAAGTTCATCGCTCAGTAAAGCTCATGACCTGTATCATGAGCTTTTTTTATACACAAGCAATAGCAAATTAGTACCTACGGTGTCAAATCATTATCAAATTCCGGTGGTACGTAATACCCACTTACGCAGCACGCAATCTCCTTCTTTGAGTTGCTCCCGGAAGTTCCAGATGGTATATTGATGCGGTAACTTGGAACAGGTTCTCGGATATAATTTGTTAATGGAAATTTAAAGTGAGGACATTTTTTTGTAACTCACATTTGCATCAAATTTTTATTATGAGATCCAGGATCTTACTACTGCTTTCATTTTTTTTAGTATCCTTTGTACAACTATTTTCACAGGAAACAACTTCAGAAATTTCGGGTATTGTTCATGGTGACAATAAAAATTTGCATGGTGCTACGGTATCTGCAATACATTTGCCATCAGGAACTAAGTATAATACTACAACCCGCACAGACGGACGATACAATCTTTCCAACCTTAGAGTTGGTGGTCCGTATGAAATTACCATAACGTATATTGGCTTTCAGCAGGAAAAGAGATCAGATATAATGCTGTCTTTAGGGACTGCTTTCAAGGCTGATTTCAATCTAAATTCAAGTGCCGGATCACTGGAAAATGTGATCGTAACCTCAAGCAGACATGATAAAGTTTTCAGTAAGAGCCGTACTGGTTCTGCTGAAGAGATCAACCGTCAGCAAATGGACCGTTTACCAACGATCAACAGAAGCATCAATGATTTTACAAGATTAACGCCAACGGCAAACAGTAATGCAGTGTATGGAACCAGCAGTTTTGCCGGAAGGAATAATTCTTATAATAATCTTACTGTAAACGGAGCTTCTTTCAATAATACTTTTGGTTTGGCTGCAGGCTTGGGCGGACAAACCAACACACAGCCTATTAGTCTGGACGCTCTTGAGCAAATACAAGTAAATATTGCACCTTATGATGTTACGCTTGGAAACTTTACCGGTGCCGGTATCAACTCAGTAACAAAGAGTGGTACAAATGACATCAAGGCTAGTGTTTATTCTTATTGGAAGAGTCCAGGTTTAACTGGATGGAAAGTTGGGCCTACCCAATTAACCAGGCAGCAATTTGATTTTAACAACCGTGGTGCTAACATTGGTGGTGCTATTATTAAAAATAGGCTGTTCTTTTTTGTAAGTGGTGAACAGGAAAGGCAAAGTTCTCCAGCTACAAGTTTAGTTGCAAGCCGTAACAGTTCATCAGGTACAGGTATTTCGCAAGCCAAGGCAGAAGACCTGGATGCTTTATCACAATTTTTGAAAACGAAATATGGTTATAATACAGGACCGTATGAAAATTATAATTTCGAAACCTATAGCGATAAGATCACAGCACGTATCGATTTCAACATTAATAGCAAAAACACATTCAATGTAAACTATTTCTATTTGAAATCGTGGAGAAATGTGCCTCCAAGCAATAGCGGAGCACCCGGATCAGGTCGCCAGCCTAGTACTACTGCAATGCCTTTCTTTGCGTCTTCTTATATCATTAATAATAATTTCAACATTGTTATTGCTGAATTGAATACCCGTTTCAGCAACAAGCTTTCTAATAAGCTGCAGATCGGATATAACCAGTTAAGAGATTTTAGAAGTAGTCCGGGTGGTGTTTTCCCATTGGTTGATATTGAGAACGGAGCCGGAAGCTCATTTACTGCTTTTGGGTACGAACCTTTTACCGCCTCCAATCAGTTAAATACGGATACATACCAGTTTAACGACATTGTAAATCTTTACAAGGGAAAACACAATTTCACTTTTGGTACCCAAAACTCTTACAACAAATTCCGGAATGGTTTTGCACCTAACTACTATGGGGCCTACCGTTTCAAGAGTCTTGCTGATTTTTACGCCAGTGCCAACAACGGTACAGCTAATGCATCCCGTTATGAGTTGCGTTACTCTGCCCGCAAGGGAGGTGAATTTCCTTATGCTGAAATTGGTTCTTTGCAGTTAGGTTTTTTTGCACAGGATAAATGGAATGCTACTAATAACCTGGTGTTGACATTAGGAGTAAGAGCCGATATTCCCATCTTCGATAATACCTTCATAACAAACCCGGTTGCTGATAACCTTAGCTTCCGAAACGGGGTTCGCATCAGCACAGGAGAAGGTCCAGAAACATCTGTACTATGGTCGCCAAGATTTGGTTTTAACTGGGATGTGAAAGGTGATAAATCCACTCAGATCAGGGGAGGTTCCGGTATATTTGCAGGTGCGCCGCCGTTCGTATGGATCAGCAACCAGGCTAGCAATAACGGTGTAGATTTTGGCTCTTTTGTAAATACAGCAGGTGTTGCATTCAATCCTGATGTGGATGCCTACCGACCTGAAAATGCCGCAGCAAATACACGTTACAATCTTGCGGTGACTGACCATAATTTCAAATTCCCTCAACTCTTTAGATCTAATCTTGCTATCGACCACAAGCTTCCATTTGATATCACGGCTACACTGGAAGGAATTTTTTCTAAAGACATCAATGGTGTTTATCATCAGAACGTAAATCTACCTACAACAGGTACAGCTTTGGTTGGGTCAGATAATAGAATCCGTTATTCTTCATCGAAGATTTACAGCGGTGCTGGAGGTGCTACAGTAAATAATCCTGATATTACCGATGCTATCCTGATGAGAACTACAAACAAAGGTTGTCCTTCTAATATCACTTTGCCATTGCAGCGTACCTTCAAAAATCTCTATACTCTGGTCGCTTATGCTTATGGAGATAGCAGATCTGTAAATGACGGTGGTTCCATTGCACAATCCATTTGGAGAGACCGTTCCGTTTCAGGTGATCCGAATGCAAATGTTACTTCTTATTCCAACTTCTATCAGCCTCACCGTGTAATTGCAGCCGCATTCTATCGTAAAGAGTATGGTAAATATTTTGCAAGCTCGATAGGTTTAACTTTTGAAGGTGCAAACGGAGGAACTTCCACATATGTTTACAGCGGCGATTTGAATAATGATGGTTTAACAACAAATGATCTTGTCTATGTTCCTAAAGATCAGAATGATATCGTGCTGGAAGAGGTAAATAGTTCTGATACAAGAAGCGCTGCAGTTATCTGGGGACAATTGAATGCTTACATCAACCAGGATCCATATCTAAGCAAAAGGAGAGGGCAGTATGCTGAAAGAAATGGCTTATTGTTGCCATTCTATCGTCGCCTTGATCTGAACTTCACACAAGATTTTATGATCAAAACTGGTAAGAAAACAAATACATTGCGCCTGACTGCTGATGTTTTCAATTTCGGAAATTTATTGAACAAGAATTGGGGTATAGCCCGTATTCCCAACAGAACTACTTTGTTGAATTTTAAACGTGTTGAAACCTCAGGTCCTAATTCAGGTAAGCCAGTGTTCAGCTTCCCTTACCTGGATGCGACTAATCAAATACCATTGACCTCAACTTTCCAAAACAGTACCGGCCAAAGTTCCCGCTGCCAGGTTCAATTGGGTGTCAGGTATATCTTCAATTAAAAGAATTTGATCATGTTGAAAAAGCTGGCAGCAATGCCGGCTTTTTTATTTTGGTGCATAGGACTAGACAGAGTTCGAGTGTGCCATGAATGAAAGAAAGTAGTTCTTTAAATGGTTTAATGCCTTCAGAAGTAGTGAAGAGGTGCCATAAAGAATCGATAGGGAAAACTAAGAAAAAGGCTTGCCGGCTACTTCTGATGAGGAAACTATATTTTTTCTGATGTTATTTTTTTGCAACCACATCGTACAAATTTTGCCATGACAGGCGCAGGTAGTTATTTATAGTTCTCCAGTCCTGCTCTGTTAAACCACCTGCTATAGCTTTCTCATCTCGTAAAATCATAGCTTTTGTTCTATAGATACCATATTTAGAAAAAAGGCTATCAAGAGCTGCATAGAAAGCCATTATATTCGACCTCCAGAAAGGGGCATCAACTGGCTTCTTAATAATTCTGCAAGCTGGAAAAACATTTTTACTCGCTCTTTAGCATAATACGACCTCCACATCTTCGTATCGAGGTCAGCTACCGTTACTGGATTAAATTGCCTGATGGTTGTTTTGACAGGCCAATACCAATCAAGGCTGATCCATACCAAAAGAACCAGCAAGACCAACAGTAGATATTTAAGGAATTTCTTCATGACTTGAAAAAATTTTAGACTGCCATCGCTGATCTTTTTATCCTTTGTTACCGCTAATATAGAATCAATAAGCAATTCTGCATCTAAAACATGGGTATAAAAATTCTAACGCTGGTTACAAAAAAGTTATCTCCTTTGTTGTTACAATAAATAAATAATAGTTAATTGCCATTTTGGTTGCTTAAGCGTTGAAAATATATACGAGAAGTTTTTGCAGTTGGCTTTCGGCTGTAAAAATATTTGGTATATTAACCGAAATACGCTTTTTTCTATTGATGTAAAATCGCTGCAAAAAGGAACATACTTCCTGGTATTATATCGCAAGGATCATAAACAGGTACAAGTATTTACTAAACAATAAACACTAAATTTCTCTGGAAGAGGATATCTCCTGTTTTACAAACATAGGAGACAGCCTCGTTTTATTAGTGCCTTTTCCTTTGGTTCTTCACTGGTAAACACTTTTGGTAATTTAATAGTTCATCTAATATGCCTTCGGCTGTTAGTCTGACAACTACCACGTTGTCGTCATCCTGGAGATCGATCACCCATACTTTCTGACCGTCTGCACTAATTTCATATACTTGGTCTATAGTATATTCAACATACTTTGATTTGATGACTCTTCTTTGCTCATCAGCTAAGCTTTGCTCATTGCCATACCTAATCCCGTAATACATATATCCATTTTTAGCAAATAATGCTCTGGAATATCTGCCGTCTTTACTGGTAAAAATAGCCAGGTACTTTTTACTATCAACGCCATACCATACCAGGTTGGTAACATCCTTGAATGATTTTCCAAAAGTTCTGATTGCTTTTGTGCTTATTTCGTTTAAAAGCAGAGCACCGGTACCAGGGATAGACGCCAGGCCGTTGTTGTAATTAATCTTCGTTTTGGTGATAAAACTGTTGGGTTGAAGCATGACTGTTCTTTGCGCATACGAATTATTGAAGGAAACGGCTACAGCAAACAATCCTAAAATACTAGTGATGATCCTTTGTTTCATGGCTATTGTATTATAGGCGAGGAATGTTGTTAACGGTGCCAAATTATTTGACTTCAAAGGGGAATCAAAGGCAATCTACAGTAGCGGTAAGTGCTAAATTTTTAAAGGATCTATCAACGAGATGTTATAAATGCACAAACCCTAACAAAAAGGAACTGAACGCTGAAAATGAATATTATAAGCAGGAGATGAATTATCTGTACAAGTAGCTTGTTAAACTGTTAATATTCTGTTTCATTAGGAGGAACGGTAATGTAAGATGAGTATGGCCCTTAAAGAATTAAGGACCACCTATAAGTTGCAGCGTACAAGTAGATTAACTTTGTACTATTCTCTTTAAAACCGGTCCAGTACACTACGCTTTGAAAAAAAGGATCCGTTTCACTTTAGGAAAGGTTTTTTTCGAATAAGACTTAAAACGGGCACTATGATAAAAGCGGCCTCCTTACTGTTTCTAGTTGCTGCGCTTTGCATTAGCACAACAGAAAGGTCCCGGGCGCAGGCCGATCCCGAGCCTCCTGATTATTATACTTACAGGGATTCACTAATAGCAGTCATCCACAGGGAAGCTGATCCTTGAAAAAAATCGGCATCAGTCTACCACCGGATCATTGCAGCGTATGAAAAAGAGAATGGACTAGCACGGAGTTATACCAATCAGTTACAGTTATTAAGCAAGTCTATCTACACCACGAAAGGCTGGGCCGATGACTATGGAGCAAAAGGAAGATGCCTATTCCGCCAGGACTACGATAGGGGACGGATAGAATTTGAAAAAGCGTACGAACGGGGTCATCAGAACACTAGATTCAGCTTTATTCTTTGCCCGGGCCTCGCGCAGCTTGACTCTGTTTAATTAGTTGGTTGGTATACAAGTAAAGAAGATAGTCTTGACCAGATGAAGTAACTTGGTACACATCATTTAGGAAAGTGTCATGGATACAGATAATTACTTCATCACACGGAAACCGCTAAATTTGTGGAATAGCTTATCAGCCAATCGCCATGCACGAACCGCTTCTTAAATATATCCGGAATTATTCAACAACTCCTCTTACCGATGATGAGGTAAAGTTGATTGAAGAAGCTTTCATTCCCAAAAAAATTCGCAAGAGGCAATACTTTTTACAAGAAGGTGAAGTATGCAAATACCTTGCGTTCATTCTTAAAGGTGCTATGCGGCAATACAGTGTTGATGAAAAAGGAACAGAGCATATTGTTTATTTGTCCATAGAAAACTGGTGGGCAGGCGACCGGGAAAGCTATATAATGCTCACACCTTCACGTTATTTTATTGATGCCTGGGAAGATACTGAAGCACTTCTTATTACAAGGGCTGATTCGATAAGGCTTCTTGATTCAATTCCTTCGCTAAAAGAAGCAAGTAAAAAAATGGATGAGAAACATTCTTTCGCATTGCTCAACAGGGTAAACACCAATATCAGTTTGCCGGCAGAACAACGCTATACTGAATTAGAAAAAAAATATCCCGAATTTTTGCAACGCTTTCCTCAGCACATCATCGCCTCTTATCTCGGCATTACCAAAGAAACACTCAGCCGTGTTCGCAATCGGACGGTGAAAAAATAGTTGACATTTATCAACGTTTTTTTTTACCAAAGATCATCGTTTAACGTTTGCCCCTGACTGCATTTTTGTATCTGTAAAAGTCAACGTCAAACAATTTTAAATTCTAAAACGATGGATCAAAATCCAAAATCAGGATTAGGCGCATTACTGACGCCAAAAAATTGTGTGTTAATTTTAATTGATCACCAACCCTTTCAGTTTGCCGCTTTAAGAAGTCACGATTCGCAAACAATCATTAACAATGTTGTTGGCTTAGCAAAAACTGCTAAGGTATTTGGTGTGCCAACGCTTCTAACCACCGTTGTTGAAGAAAGGGGAGGTTACCTACTCAAACAATTACAAGAAGTATTTCCCGAACAGAAACCCATTAACCGCACTTATTATTTATCTGCACAGTAAAGATTCAATGATGAAAAAGAAAATCAGTTTCTCAGCAAAAGGACAGAGAGCCGACATTGGTGATATAATCATTTACCGAATATTGCCCAACCGATATGCCGATGCAGTTGGTCCCTTTGTTTTCCTAGACCATGTGGCTCCTGTAAAACATTCAAACAATGACAAAAAGATGAAACCAGGAACAGGAGCACATCCCCACCGTGGTATTGCAACGCTTACTTATATTTTAAATGGTGAGGGCGAACACTTTGACAGCCGTGGCCATCATGCAAAAGTTTCTTCGGGAGGCATTCAGTGGATGAAAGCAGGCAACGGAATCATTCATGATGAAACAATGAATGTAGATTCCCAAACCGACAACCCTTATACACATGGCTTTCAGTTTTGGATCAATCTCCCTGCAAAAGTGAAAAGAGAAAATCCCGAATATCTATCTCTTAATGCAAATGAAATTCCGCAAATGCAGTTGAGTGAAAACAGAGGCTGGCTGAAAGTGATTGTCGGGGCGTATGAAAATCTTGTTTCAAAAGTTCCGAACTACTCCAAACAGTATTTGTACCACATTCATCTGAACGAAGGCAAACAATTTTTGATGTCAACGGAAAAAGGCCTGGAGTATGCAGTATTTCTTCCACAACATGATGTAACCATCAACGATACAAAATTTAATGCAGGTGACTTCATTGAATTTGACAGGGAAGAGGGAACAATAGAAATTATCAACACTTCAGAAACTGCTGCCGACATTATCTTGTTTGGGGGAGAAAAATACACCGAGCCGATTGTTGCACAGGGACCCTTTGTGATGAATACTCCACAGGAACTCTCAGATGCATACAACGATTTCTATTCCGGCATATACGGAAAAATTACTTACCCTAAATAATATATCAGATAAAACGATCAAAAAGAAATAAGTTATGACAAAGACAAAAAAAATCGTCAGTTGGGTTCTTGCAGGATTTATTGCAATTGGATTTCTCTTTGCTGGAATCACAAAACTTTCAGGAGCAGAAATGCAAATTAAAAACCTGGAAAGTTGGGGCTATCCGCTTTGGTTCAGGTTTCCTATTGGTTTAGCTGAAATTGTATTTGCTGCTGCCATTTTAATTCCGAAGTATCGCAAACTCACCATCTACGGAATATTTATCTGGACAGTGGTAGCCGTAATCACACTCTTGCAGGCAGGTCAAGCTGCCATGATAGGCGCACCCATTCTGTTCTGCGTTTTGGCAGCAGTGATTTTACTTCTTGAAAAAGAAAAACTAGTTCGTCCAAAATATATATAATGGTTCAATGATGTTGACTTTTATCATCAATTAAAAAATAATTTCTAAATTTTTAAAACGATAGAAAATAAACAAAATGGAAAAAAAGACAATAGTAGTAGTAGGAGCAACTGGTTCACAAGGTAGAGCCGTTGTAAATGCTTTAGTCAATCAAGGGGCATATCATGTACAAAAAATCAAATTAATGATTAGCTTATAACTTAGCAAGATTTTGTATTCCTAATTTGTATTGAGATGCCTAAATAATTACTAATAAAGCAAATGTATTGGCCCCTCTAATGTCCTTTAAAAAAATAAAGTCTTATAAGTCAATAACTTATAAGACTTTATTTTTTTAGTTGTTCCCAGGACTTAATCGAACCAGCACACCCGTGAAGGCGGCAGATTTTGAGTCTGCTGCGTCATTATTAACTAGTTTTTACCTTCTGTTATCAACTTCCAATTATCCGTACGGAATGGAGAGGCTGGTAGACCTGCTACATTATATAGATTGGGTTTTGGAATGTTGCGCCAAGCAAAGCGGACTGATTTTGGGTTCTTTATGGCATCGCTCCAAACAACTACTGTGTTGTTTTCAATCTTCGCATTTGCTGGAACGAAGACTTGGTCTTCGCCGGCAATTGTGAATTCGGTTAGGTCGTTGCCTTTGGCTGTGAGGCCTTTGTCGAAATCGAAAGTGATGCGGATCTTGTTGCCTTCGATTTTCATGGATTTGTATAAAGGGCCGGATGTAATGATGTCTTTCTTGCCGTATTCGTTGTGCAAGGCCCAGAGGGAAAGGCGTTTGCCTACAAGCTCTTTGTTGCGTGGGTGAATATCCAGAGAATCCCCGTTGTCAGTGGTTACTGCCATACCGGTGTTGGGTATGGTGCGGTATACATAAAGTTGAGCGTCCCTGATCTCGGGATTCTGGCTGCGGTGTGGAGAGATCTGGACGAAATAGAAAGGCAATTTGGGTGCCTTCCAGTCGTCTCTCCAGCTATTGATCATGGCAGGGAATAATCTGCGGTATTGATATGCTCTGGCTGCATTACTCTCGCCTTGGTACCAGATGACTCCTTTTAGCGTATAGGGTTGAATGGGTACAATCATGCCGTTGTATAGCTTGGAAGGTGAGTGGTTGTGTGTTGGTCCTAAAGGTCCACGAGGCTTTGCACTTTTTGTTTTGCTGGTATCAGCTTCCCATTTTGCTACGGCTTGCATGTATTTTTCATTTTCTGTTGGAAAGACTTCCAGGGCTTTCTGATAGCGTTCGAGAATGGGAACAAAATTGGTGTCGCCTTGCAGCACTTCTTTTTTGGTCCATGCTTCTGCCGGTGTGCCGCCCCAGGTGGCATTGATGATGCCTACAGGATAACCTGTTGCCTTGTTGATCTCCCTGGCAAAGAAATAGGCTACTGCAGAAAAGGTGTCAATGGTTTTGGCAGTACATAGTTTCCATTCACCTTCGAAATCGGATTGTGGTTCGTCGGCTACTTTGTTGGGGACATCAATGGTGCGGATACCTGGATGTTCTGCATCTTTGATCACTTCTTCATAATTGATGACCCCTGTGTAGGAAGGATTTTGCATTTTGCCTATGAAGAATTCCATATTGGACTGACCGGAGGCCAGCCATATTTCGCCTAATAAAATATCTTTTATTTCCAGTTTGTTTTTGCCAGTAAAAGTTAAGTTGTAAGGTCCGCCGGCTTTTGTGGTTTTGATATGGGTGAGCCATTTACCTGAGGTATCAGCAGTAACTTTTGTTGTTTTCCTATCCCAGCTATTGGTAATGGCAATTGTTTCGCCCGGACTGGCCCAGCCCCAGAGTGCCACCTCTGCATTTTGCTGAAGGATCATGTGATCGCTGATGATGGCAGGCAGTTTGATCTGGGCGTGGAGTAAAGAAGTAAAAAGGGTCGAGAAAAAGATCGTAATAAAATAAACTCTATATCGCATAGCAAATCATTAGAAAAAATAAATGTAGGATAGCTTGCTTTCTTAGCTATCCTGATGTGTCCTGATCTGAAAATTTGTGGAATAATTGTTTGTTTTACATTTATTGTTTCTAATTTTAACCACTCAACATGATTGCCAGAAATTAAAAAGTATGAAAAGAACTTCCATCTTCTTCTTTCTCGTTGCATTGCTGCAAGTACAAATGACTTTTGCTGCCAATAACGAATACAGTAATGAGCCGGACTCCGTTTATCTTTTTTCCTATGCTACAGCAAAGAACAATAACCATAATGGCTTGCACTTTGCCTGGAGCCGTGATAAGGAGCACTGGTATCCTATCGGTAATGAATTTTCTTTCCTGAAGAGTGATTACGGACGCTGGGGAAGTGAAAAACGCATGATCACCCCTTTCCTGGTGCAGGGCCCCGGCGGTACCTGGCAGTGCGTATGGAGCCTGAATGAAAGGGAACGTCTTTTTGCTTATGTTGCATCCAAAGACCTGGTTTATTGGGAGCCTCAAAAATATCCGGAGGTTAAAGCAGGGTCAAATGTACTTCGCCCGATTTTGCAGTATGATGCAAAGGCCGGCCTTTATAGCATTAG
>CBKWHA010000097.1:0-17744 GCA_966674115.1 uncultured Chitinophagaceae bacterium | reverse complement strand
TTTGCAAGTATGCATATTTCTGTGCAGTATGCCAGATATTAAAGATGTTATAAACAGTATTTTTTTCAAACTTCCCAAGAAGATACATATACTGTAATAAAAAATATCCTTAATTGTTGTTCAGAAAAAGATGGAAGTATTTTATGGCAACTAGACGTAGGAGAAATAGGTCATTACGCCAATCCACATTTGGGTAATGTGCCGGGTGAGGTAAAAAAAGTTATTGGTGTATATAGGGGACAGGAATTGTTAGTGGCAGTAAGCAATGGAATACTACTTGGTGTTGACATTGAAACCGGTAGGGTGCTATGGCAGGTAGATAAAATGCCTGATTTAGGATGGGTAAAAGAAGAAATTAAAAATGAAAAGTTTAGCTCAGCAGAAACCCTCCAATTTGTAAACACTGACAGACTGGTCAGCCTTGCAGGATACACATATTGTGAGTTTAATCTGGAGACAAGGCAGATTGAAAATGTTCGCTATCATGCTGATTATGCGAATGGCCGGTATTATTATGATGTAAATGCATATGGGTTTGTTGCAAAAGGAGACTACATTTATTATGCTGATGATACTCCAACAAGTATTGCTATTTATGAACGCAGTACAGGTAATGTAATTTGGCAATATCAATTCGAAGAAAATATTCGCTTAGGAAATCCTTCAAACATTCAAGTTGACAATGACGGGAGTCGAATTTATTTAAATGATACGAATGGCACTTTATACATTTTTGAAAAAGTTTGATAATTAAGTAAAATGATAATAGGAATGATATAACAGGCTGAAATACGCATTAGAATTTTAAATCTGAGGAAACTTATGGAAATAATACTTATCCAAAAGTCAAATGGAATAAAAGACAAAACTGGAATTATGTATTGTTTGATCCCAAATTAAGAATACACTATATAAATATTTAAACCAATCCGTTCCTTTGAAACAACTGCTTACCCTGCTTATCCTGTTCTCTTCCTGCCACCGAGAAGAAGTGGAAGTTCATCTTTCCACTAATTTCAGCTACGAAGTCATTGACAGTGACTATTCTATTCCGGTAAAAATTGCTTTTACCAACAAAAGCACCGGTGCACAGTCATATAAGTGGAGCTTTGAAGGTGGTGCCCCGGAAACTTCTGACAGCAAAGAACCCGGCTATGTGATCTTCAACAAAGCCGGCAACATTAAAGTAAAGCTGGATGTCTGGAACGGAAGCGAACACAAGGAAAAGGAAATTACTATTGCATTGGATTCAGTACTGCAGGCCAGCTTTGACATTACCCCAGTGATCAATAACTACAGCCCAACAGAATTTACCACCACCAATCAATCTACCGGCGCCACTCAATACCAGTGGACATTTCAGTGCGGCATTCCCTCATCATCTACAGTGAAAAATCCTTCTGTTACCTTTAGTCAGCCTGGTAATTACCAAGTTACGCTGCATATCACCAACGGAAAAGGAGAGCAGGATTCAATTTCCAAAACAGTATCAGTATTACCTCCCATGTCTAAGGTTGACTTTGATATTATTCCTTCTTTTGAAGATGATGATTACGAAGCACCACTCACGGTTACCCTGCACAACCTGACCACCCATGCTACTTTGCATCAATGGTCAGTTTCCGGCGGCTCATTGAGTAATCTGGGTGATTCCATACCCACCGTTCAGTTTACACAACCTGGTACCTATACGATCACTTACCTGGCTGGTAATGGCAAGCAAACAGATACTGTTTCTAAAACCATTACCATAAAACCTAATAGCGGACTGCGCACCTTCACGGACATTAAATTGGGTATTAATTCAGCTCATAGTACTATGGGCTCTTTCTTTTCTACCCAACTTAGGCAGGCATTTAAACAAGGAGAAATCGATGCTGCCAACGGTAGTAAAATAGACTTGGTATTCTTTGGACTCAGCGAGTCATTTGCCTTCAATTTATTTGTCAGCCCGGATGCTGCAGTGGCCTTGACGTTTGCAGCCATACCCGGTGCACAAAAAACAAGATATGTGAATGTTCAGGAAACATGCAGTTGCAGCCCGACGCTCACTGCCGATGATTTTGATGCTATCACAAACGGAAGTAAACTGCAAACCTTGAACATTCCCGTTGGAACAAGCAACAACTCTTCATTCAGCAATGCTGTTACTCCAAGAGTAGTGTTGTTTCAAAATGCAGCAGGGAAGAAAGGTGCCATCAAAATAAAGCAATTCGTTCAAGATGGGCCCCGAAGCTATATCCTATGTGATATCAAGATTCAAAAAGATTAAAACTATAACATGAAGATGCTTAGATATAACAAACTGAAATAGGGAATGTCTGATGAGAGGCAGAAACAAGATCAGGCTGAAAAAAAGTGGAGTCTTGTCGAATGACATATGAAATTTAAAGGGATAAAACTTATATAATGAAGCAAGCCAAAACTAGATGCTTTCCATTGCTGGTGTGTATTTTGATGATCTCTGTACCTACTGTTCATGCACAGAGTATTGATGTAGAAAACATTGGCAAGAATGTAAAGGAGAAATTAAAAGACAAAAAGCCATTGAAGATCTCAGGTGGTATCAATGCTAGCACGATCTTCTATGCCGGCAATACCAACAGCGGCCGTGATCCATTCAGCTATTACCTGAATGGAAACGTCAACCTGAGCTTGTATGGCATCAACATGCCGCTTTCTTTTTCCTTTACTAACAGTGGCTTTTCTTATCAGTATACTTTCCCTCGCTCACCCAACCGGTTGAGTCTTCATCCTCGTTACAAGTGGATCACTGGACACATTGGCGATGCAGCTATGAACTTTTCTCCTTATACCCTGAATGGCCTATTGTTCACGGGTGCTGGTGTGGAATTGTCACCTAAAGGAAGATGGAAATACAGTGCCATGTACGGCCGCCTGCAGAAACCCATCGAATACAAACCCGATAGCGCCAATGCAGTAGCAGCCTACAAACGCATTGGCTATGGAGCCAAGGTGAGTTATGAACATGGAGCCTACAAGGCTGCTGTCTCCATATTTCAGGCTAAGGATTATTTGAACAGCCTGCAGCTCAAACCCGATAGCCTGCAAATCTATCCACAGCAAAACACTGCCATCAGTATGGAAGTAGCACTGCCCTTAATGAAAAACCTGATACTTAGTACCGAATATGGCATTAGTTTATTAACCAAAGACATCAGAGCGCCTAAATATGCGGATTCCATTCAGATAAACTGGCTGACAAAGGCAGCAGGTGGCAGGCTTTCAACCAATAAATACAAAGCCGTAAAATCCGGATTGAATTATGTCATTGGCAGCTCCATGATCGGTATGGGTTATGAGCGTATTGATCCGGGCTACCAGACCTTAGGGGCTTATTATTTTAACAACGACCTGGAAAACATTACTGCAAATTTTGCCCAGTCGCTGTTCAAAGGAAAAGTAAACCTGTCGGGTAATGCGGGCATCCAGAGAGATGATGTAGACAAACAAAAAGCAGGCCGCAGTTCCAGAAATGTCATGGCTTTCAACCTGAACTACAATGCCAGCCAGCGATTAATGACCATGCTTTCCTATTCCAATTTCCAGACCTTTACCAACGTCAAACCGCAATTTCAGTACATCAACCAATTGACACCATATGATAACCTGGATACCTTGAATTTCCGGCAGTTAAGCCAGAATGCCAATATGAATGTCAACTACATCATAGGCAAGAACAAAGAAAAGCCACAGAATCTGAATGTAAATTTTAGTTTCCAGGATTCCTATGACATGCAGGATGGTGTAATTACCAAGGGCAACGCCTCTCAGTTTTACAACTTTGCCGGTGCCTACAACCGCTCGAACTTGTCGAAGGCAATGAATCTTACCGGTGCCTTTAATCTGACTTACAACACCATAGGCACCAATGAACTCTTCACGCTGGGACCAACCCTTGCAGCCAGCAAGATGTTTTGGAATAAAAAATTAAGAACAGGGGCCTCGCTCTCTTATAATCAGGCATTTGCGGGTAGTACCAAACAAAGCGAGGTGATGGCTATTCGTATGAATGCAGGCTATGCTTATAAAAAGAAGCACAACATCAGCTTCAACACGGCAGGCATGATGAGACGTACCCAAGGAGGTAAAAGTGCACAGGATGTAACCGCAACCCTGAATTATAACTACAACTTTTAAATGATGAAGGAAGGGGAGAGGGAGAGAAAGTTTATAAAAATATTGCTATTCTTCTTGGCAGTTCCACTATTACGATCAACACCAAAACGCCCAGTAAAAGCTCTCCAACCTATAATCCTACATCTTTAACATTTTTCATAATCAGTTGTCAATCAGTTAAATCGTATAATCAACTGTTCCTCGTTATCTTTGCCACCCGGAATTTTGTTCACCCTGCAAGTGACCTTAAAATTTCAATTTATGGCAGTATTACACAATCGTATCTCTCAAAAGGAGCTGAAGCAACGTCTGCACCAGGAGACAGAGCACCGCGTTACTATTTCATTTTACCATTATTTTCACATTGGTGATCCAAAGGCATTTCGTGACAGCCTCTTTAAAGCATTGCACGAGCTAAGGGTATTTGGCCGTATCTATGTTGCCCATGAAGGCATTAATGCCCAGATCAGTGTCCCTCAAAGCAATTTTGAAGCCTTTAAAAGCTATTTGTATTCTATTGAGCCCCTCAATGGTATCCGCCTGAACATTGCTGTAGATGATGATGGCAAGTCTTTCTGGGTCCTGAAAGTCAAAGTGCGCGAAAAGATTGTGGCCGATGGCATCGATGATCCCACATTTGACATGCGTAATCGGGGAAAATACGTGAATGCAGATCAATTCAACAAACTGACTGAAGACCCCGACACCATCGTGGTTGACATGCGCAACCACTACGAATATGAAGTGGGCCACTTTCAAAATGCCATTGAAGTGCCTTCAGATACCTTCCGCGAGCAATTGCCTATGGCAGCTGGAATGCTGGAAAATGCCAAAGGCAAGAATATCATCATGTATTGTACCGGCGGCATCCGTTGCGAAAAAGCCAGCGCCTACATGCTCCACAAAGGATTTCAAAATGTTTTTCACCTCGAAGGAGGTATTATCAACTATGCCAACCAGGTAAAAGAAGCCGGATTACCGAACAAGTTCAAAGGCAAAAACTTTGTCTTCGACGACCGCCTGGGAGAACGCATATCAGATGAGATCATTGCAAAATGTCACCAATGCGGCAAGCCCGCCGACGCCCACGTCAATTGTGCCAACGAAGGCTGTCACTTACTCTTCATCCAATGCGATGAGTGTAAAGAAAAATGGGAGGGATGCTGCAGCAAAGAATGCCAGGACTTTATCCATTTGCCTATAGAGCAACAGAAAGAATTAAGAAAAGGCATCGACAAAGGCCGTAACATCTTTAATAAATCAAGAGCTCGTCTCCGGCCTAAATTAAACGAACTAGAAAAGGGTGCTCACTAGCGCACCCTTTATAACTGCTATTAGTAATTCAGCTAATTAAAACTTCAAAAGCTGCAAACTCACCGGCTGCGGCACGTTTATTTGCTCGCCCGTTGGTTGCAACAAACCTGTTTTCGGATCTCGTTTAAACACTACTACATTGCCAGTTTCTTGGTTGGCTACCAGTAAGAATTTACCGGAGGGCTCGATAATAAAATTGCGGGGCACCTCACCTAAGGTAGATTGATAGCCGGCTAATTTCAATTTGCCCGTAGCGGCATTAATGGAGAAGATGGCAATGTTATTTTCTTTAGCCCGGTTAGAAGCATACAGGAATTTACCATCTGGTGATACATGAATATCAGCACCGCTAAAAGGACCGGTGGCCTCTTCAGGATGTGCGGCTATCCGCTGAAAGGAATCCAGCGCTCCTTTTTTGGGTTCGTAGCAATAAACAACCACAGTGCCGCTTATTTCTTCCACTAAGTAGGCCCATTTTCCATTGGGATGAAAGGTAAAATGCCTGGGTCCACTACCAGGTGTTGCAACAACAAACGGTTGTTGAGCAGGAGTCAATGGCTTTTCTTTTGCCGCATCAAAGCGGTAGATCATTATTTTATCCATGCCCAGATCTGGTGTGAACACATAATCCTGCGCAAGTGAAAAAACTGAGGAATGTACGTGCGGTGCTGACTGCCGTTCTTTGTTTACACTGCTGCCGGAATGTTGTATCGTTTGTTGCGCAGGTTGCAGGCTGCCGTCTTTGTTAATGGGCATTACCGCTAAGCTGCCGCCCGTATAATTCGCATTGACCACCCACTTGTTGCTCTTGTGCACCGAAACGTAAACCGGATTCTCACCACCACTTGATTGCTTATTGATAAAGGATAACTTGCCGGTTTTATTATCAAAAGCAAAAGCACTAATACTGCCTGCGTTAGGCATTCTGGATTCGGTGCAGGAATAAATATACTTTCCGTTGGGAGCAATGGTTAAATAAGAAGGATTGACAATGCCTTCTGTATTGCTCACCCAGGTTAATTTACTGGTAGCTGCATCAAAGCGATAGACATAAATGCCTTTACTTCCGGTATGCGTGTAGGTTCCAATAAACAAATAATACTGCTGCCCTGTAGCCGTAAAAGAAATAAACAAGAAAAGGAAATACAAAAGTATGCGCATGCGTGTGGTTTACAAACCTGACAAACCTATGGGTTTGTGAGTAAAATTCATTCAAAATCTACTGCAAATACTTTCAGGCCGTAACCTTTTAACACAACAGGCCATTCTGATTTCATGCCCATATCTTTTTGTTGATCATCTAATGCGGAAACTTTTGTAATCCGCACGTTCTGTGGTACATTGAGTTTTGTTGGGTTGATAGTAACAACTGTATTGATCTCCTCTTTTACATCGTTTAACAAGATGAGGTATAGTTTTTTTTGATCTGTTGATAAGGCAGTGATGCATTCAATCTGTGGTGTAGAAATTTGTACCAGATCATTTTGAATAATCAATGTGGCCGGTTCACCATATATTTTTCCGGGTGCAAAACCATAGGTTTGATGGGGGCCTACTTTAGGTGTCACAAAACCGCGTGGAAAAAGAATTTTGTTGTCGGAACGCAGTGCTGCCTCCGCCATCAGGTAATCGGTTATCCAGCCTATCTGCCACCAGGCATGGTGCGGATAAGGCCCGGCACCTCTGTTGAATGCATTCCAGTAATAGGAAGCCACACCGGTTGCGGTGTCCACAAAAGCATCGCGTCCGATAGCACTAGCCCTTGCCATATTCAGAAAAAGCGAATCGTTGGTCAATTGAAAGAAACGGATGAACATACCTGCATGACTGCACAATAGGATGGGGCCATGTCGGTTGGCAGAGCCTAAAATTCCGCCATGTTCAAAGCTGAGGCCCGACTGACTGATCTGCCAGTCTTTGCGTTCAATTCCGTTCACGATTTTTATTTTCTGTGAAGGTGCAGGATGCGTATAAATGGAAGTGGTGTATATCCTCGCTGCAGCTATAGCGGCTTCTTTGTACTTAGGTTCGTTTGTGATTTCATACAGGTCCAATAATGCCTGTGCAGACTGACCGGTTGCAAAATCCGGTGCATAACGTGCATCTCCACATACACCGATAAAATGACCTTTTTGCACGGCTTCTCTTATATACCAGTCGGCTGCTTTGCGAAGAGCTGCCAAATATTTTTGATCGCCAAGAATTTTATAGGCAATGAGTAGTCCATAAAATGTAGGCCGTAAGTCTTTGATATCTGTAAACAGCGGCTGCTTGGAATCTCTATCGTAAGCCACATCCCAACTGCCATCTGGCTTTTGCCATTTCAATAACAGATCTGCGCCTAAGCGCAACCGGTTCTTTAACTCGGTATTGTCCGGCTCAAACAGTAAAATATTTCCAATATCCAGTAAGGTGTAATAAGTAAGACTTACCGGCTCCACAAATTCACCCCATTCTTCTACAAACTTTTTTCTTTTAGAAAGAAAATATTGTCCGCTGGCAGCTCCCTGAAAAAATCCTTGATCTGTTTGTTGCTGCGCCAGTTTAAAATTATGGGCAAATGGCAATACGCTGTCCTGGAACCAATTGTCGCCGGTAGCCCTCGCAAGCATCCACATGGCACCGTAGTCGGCATTTTTCATAGCATCCCTTTGAGATCCTACTACGCCACCTAAATAGGCCTGGGCACCAATGGTGAGTCCATTAAACTCTTCTCTCCGCCACATAGAGGTGCGGCTGTCTGTAAGATAATTGCGCATCTGCTGCACACGGGATGTGAGTGATTGTTGATTATGCCTTAATTCCAGTGACCCGTCAAAATCATAAATATCATTAGCCGCATGTTGTAAGGCTTGATACCAATCGCCCTCTGTAAAACTAAGGCGAAACTGGAAGCTTACACTATCACCGGCTTTTAGCGCAGAAGCTGGTTCCCCCAATACAGGCACGTATAGGGTGGGGGAGAGTTGCGCCTTGCGGTTTCTGTGCGAGAGCCCAATGAACCAATCTTTTTGTGTATTCTTATTGTTTGCCCAGGGATCGCGGCCAGTTCCTGGCTCGGGAATCACGGAAAGAGATACTCCCTTTGTTGTACTTACAACCGGGCAAAGCGTACTGGCACATCGCTCCCGGTATACAACCGGTCGTGCCGGTACACCTTGTCCGTATGCATACGCCTGAACAAAATCCTTATTGATGGTATTACCCTGAAAATAGCCTGGTACCGTAACCCAGGTCATATCTTTTTCTTCAACTGATAGGATTGAAGGACTTGCCAATGAAAAATAGCCACCTTGCTTAGCCGTGAGGGTTTGCTTAACGAGAATATCTCCGCTGAACTTCGGATCAAGCATCCATTCTGCCTGTATCGTTGCCACTTCTGTCTGCCGGGTAAAAATGAAATGATTGGGCTGCTGCGACTGTACCTGATCGGGAAAGAAATAGTATGGCTTTCCGGCAGTGTTCAGGGCAACGGGTGCTGTGGCTTCATTCCAGATATCTTTTTGATAATGATAAGCAACGCCTGGAAAATCAAAGCCGGTTTTGGTTTTGAATTTTTCTGTTGGCAGGCTGTCGGGCTTATCCTTACTGTATAGCAACGTATACTCTCCGGTGGGTAGATCCATAACCTGCCAACGGCCGGCTACATGAACTTTAACGGATGCTATTTTCCATCCTCCGGCTACCTGTTGCCACGAGATTTGCAGGTTATTGTTTTTTAATGCTACTGCTGATTTTGATTGGGCGATACAGTAATCAGTATTTCCCAATGTTGCAAAAACGAAAAGAAAAAAAAGTTTATTGAGCATCGATGATTGTTTAAAATGCTAATGTTGTCGATTTTCCATTGTAAGAGGTGTGCGCCTTCAGAACCGGCGAGAAAGAGGATGGACCATATTGGTTGATACTGGCTATACGGAACTGATACGAACCCTCTTTTTCTAAATTGCTGATCCTGCAATGTTCCATTTGCGCCGTCTCTATGGGTAGGGTGATCCATTGATCTTGTTCATTACGACGGTATTGAACAAGATAACCTATCGCTTTTTTTACCGGTTTAAAACAAATAACTGCTTCGCCGTTTTGATAGAGCACGCCTTGCACAACCGGCGGCATGGGTAACTGCCCGCCATCCGGCATTATACTTTTTTCTTCAGACCAGGACGTTTCACAATTGTTATGTTTGATGCGTTGCAGGCGATAATAATACCGCTGCCCGTTTTGCAGTCCTGGTACGAACAGTACGCCTTTGGTTGTTGTTTGAATGGCTTTCGCATGGCTGTAATCCCCTGCCTTCCTGGTGTATTGAAGCCTGAATACATAATCATCAGCTTGCGTAGCATAGCCAACAAAAAATCCTTTATCTGCAGGTTCGTCATAATAAATAACAGGTGGTGCAAAGCCATAACCTACCTGTACTTTTTTTATTTCTGACTGCGTAGCTCCGGCTCCGTTGATGGCTACAACTGCTATTTGATAAGTTTCGCCAAAAGCTAAATTGGGTATGTCAATAAAGTGGTTAATGGTTGATTCCGTTTCACTGGTAAGACCATCTTTGCCGTACTTCACTTTATAAGCTACAGCCGCATCATTTTTTTCAAACACAACCCTGATGCTGCCACTGTTCGGCGGAGTATTGTTCATCTGGCTTCTTCCACCTTGTGCGTAAACTATTTTTGGTGGAGGTGGCTTTTGAAAACAAATCGTGGTGTCGTATACGGAATAATTCAGCGGTGAAAGCAATACAACCTGCAATGAGGAAATAGTGTCGTCGCTTTGCCAGTTGATGGTTTCGCTGATGGCACCATCACCGGGTTTGATCTCGGGAAGCTTACGAAAACCGCCTTTTATGGTTCCATCGAAATGGGTGGCCTTCCAAACCAGCAAATAATCCCTAAGAATATAAGCCGGCAGGTCTAATACCTGTCGTGGTATGATGGTAATGGATGCCGAACCATTTCCTGATCTTTCCACTTTTAATTCCCGCACCGGTGCGTATTCCTTTCGAAATGCATAAAACGCTTTCTTTTTCCGGCGAATCACATCAACCACGCCCCAGGGCCGGTTTTCAGAAAATTCTTTCGTACCAATGAAACTGCTTCGGTAATCATTGAATGTCCACAAGGAACCGCCGATGAGATAGGGTTTGAAACGAATGGAATCAACCATGCCTTTTGCATCCACAGTTGCATCCAGGTCTTCTCGCAATTGACCATAGCCATATTCGGAATAAAATAATATTTTATCGGGATACAGCTTGTGTATATCATCTGCCAGCTTACCAATATTGACTCCGTATTTATTGATTAGACCTAGGTCGGAAAACTGTATCGGATCAGGATTTCGGTCAGCTGTATGCGATACGACAACGGCTAGACGGGTCGTGTCTAGAGTGCGCACATATTGGATGGCATTTTCCACGTATTCCATCACACCGGGATAGAAACCGATCTCATTGCCAACACTCCAACCGATTATAGATGGATGATTGTAATTGATGTTAATTAATTTTTTTAGCCACTCATTAGGTATCGGATTATTTTTATCCGCCAGTCGGTCAAACCCCCACAGCGGTATCTCCGCATAATTCAGTACACCTTTTTCATCGAGGTAGTCGAGCATTTCTTTATGCAGGGGCAGGTGCGTTAGCCGGGCCATGTTCGCACCCAGGCTTTTCATCAGATCAACATCTTCCTTTATCCGCCAGAGCGGCAGCGTATTGCCCGTGGTGCGATCATCTGGCACCAGGTTAAAACCCATAAGCCGAACGGATTCACCATTCAGTTTGAAGGTAAAATTTTGATTATCCACCTCAATTTTTCGCAGGGCGAAACGGTCGGTTAAGCTGTGTTGTAGTTTATTTCTGGCATGGATCGTGACTTTACTTGCGTATAAAAAAGGATCGTCAAAATGCCAGAGGTGTACTTCATTTTTATCTAAGGAAGTGGAAAGTATGACTTCAGTAGCACTATTTGGTGATAGCCGTTTGGTAAAAGGCAGCGTCCTCCGGAACCCATTTTTTGCAGCAAGTGAGATGTTACCTTGCACATTTACTTCTTTGTTTTCTGCATTGAGAAGCGCAACCTTTATCGAAACATCCGCTGTACCTTTTTGCAGATCAACTGATTGCGAAATATATTGCCGGATGATGCGGACAGGATTGTTAGCTACCAGATAGACTGGTCGCCGGATGCCGCCCCAGTTCCAGAGAGCACCGCGCCGGAACGTATTGTCAGCTAGCACAACAAACGTGTTGGCCCCACTGTAGTTGATGATTTTTGAAACATCAAATTCAAAAGGTAAATAACCGCTGTTGTTCGTACCCAGCAGCTTTCCGTTCAGCCACACTTTGCTGTCATGGCTAACAGCTTCAAATAGGATCCGCACAGTTTTTCCTTTCCAGCTTACTGGTACAACGATATCTTTTTTGTACCAAGCCTTTCCTGCATAATCAGCGTATTCATTTTTTAAATCCCAATTGAAAGGAACGTTCATCGCCTCCCAGGCACCTGTATTGCCCTTTTGTGCAAACCACTTGTTCTCTTCCCCGCTATTGTACGGATCGGTTTTAAAAAACCATTGACCGTTCAGCGAAATAGAATCTTCACCTGAAGTCTGTGCATTTGCAACACTAGCAATTCCAACACTAACAAACAAGTACAGCGAAAAACTAAGGCAGAAGATTGCTCTTTTATTCATTAAAATTCTCTTCATGGTTATTTCAGTTCATGCGATAAAATATTTTTACTCATGGTGAGCGCTCTTTCTTCTTGCACCAGTATTTGTTTGGATCGTTGCGCTGCCCATGCAGGTATAGCTGAGGCCAGCAGGATAATACCGGCGATAACAGCCGTTAGCGTCTTACCAGTAGTGGCTATGAAGCTTAACCCAAATAGCATCAGAGCCGTGAACAACAAGGAAAAAGTAATCACGCGCAAGCCGAAATGATTTTGCTTTTTGATGGCAATAGCTTCTTCAGGTTCTGTCTTTGCTACTGTTGTTTTGATCAGTGCTCTTGTGGCTAGATATTTTTTATAGTCGTTACTTTCTTTTATACGGGCTTGCTGAATCAACTCGTTGACCAGCAACAATAAAAATGGAAAACCTACACCAACCATCATTTCTTCTGCCCGGTTCAACTTGAAGCCAGTAATGAATGGCAAGACCATTTTGAAGATCAGATTGATGAACAACGTTACCAGGGTTATCCATAACGCCGCTTTACCGGATAAACGTTTGGAGCATAAGGCCCAAATAGGCGGTGCCAGTAAGGGGCCGGCCGTAACGGCCGCTACACTCCACACGACTTCTACCATGCCGCCAATGGCCGGCACGATGAGAGCGATCAGGATCATAAAAGCCCCAAACAGCCAGGAAGAAACACGGGCTACCCGCATAAACTGATGATTGGATGCTTTGGGATTGATCATCGATTTGTACACATCATTGGTAAAAACTGCCGATACCACATTCAGGGTTGTATTGGCCGTGGCCGAAGTGGAGAAATACATGCCCGTCAGCATCAGTCCCATCAGACCCGGAGGTAATACCATCCGGCATATTTGTAAATAAGCGTTTTCGGTATCCAGTCCCTGCAGGCTGGGATTAATGACCTTATAGATCATGGGGGGCAGCATCCAGATCATCGGACTGATGACATACAGAATGGCAAACAGAAGCGCTACTTTTTTGGCTGAATGGGCACTGTCCACACTGGTGTAGCGTTGCACAAAAGTCCAGTTGCCGCCGATGTAAAAAATATGATAGAGACAAAAAGCAAAAACAAACCAGAGCGTATATTCACCGTTAAGTAGATGGAAAAATTCTGGTGGCGCCTTTGCGATAAAACCGGAAAAGCCGCCTGCTGCATCCAGCGACAGCGGTAAGATGATCAATACGGCTGCCGTCAGTACAACAAATTGCAAAATATCAGTAACCATCACTGCCCATAAGCCACCCACCGCCGTATAAGCAATCATCATGATACCCAATACAATCGTAGCTGGCATGAGGGGAAAACCCAACGAAACACTCACCAGTTTGGCCACAGGATACAAAATGGCACCTTTGATAAACAGCGAGACCGCCATGAACATATACACGTACAATTTTTTAACGGTGCTCCCCAAACGCTGTTCAATAAACTCCGCTGCAGTAAGATTACCTGTACGCTTCCAGCGGGGTGCAAGAAACAAACCGGCAATGAGGGCACCAAAAGCCATCGTCCATTGAATAGTGACAGATACCCAACCATATTTATACGCAATAGAACCCCAGGCCACGAATGTGCCGGCCGAGAAAAAACTCATGAACAGGGATAAGCCGCCAATGGCCCAGGGAACGGCTTCACCGCCGGCAAAAAACGATTTGATATTTCGTCCGGTACGGGCAAACAGCATCCCGATGCACAGAATAAAAGCGGAAAAGATAAAAATGACAGCAGTATCGATTGTGGAATTCATAAAATTAATTTGTGATTAACGGGTATTGCTACATATAAATTTGGCCACTCTTTTTCCAATATCATTCAGGCCTTCCTGGTTGTAATGAATGGCATCCTGCATCCATCCCTTTTCTTTAAAGCGATTAGTCGTGGTATAAGCTATATACACTCCTTTCATTTTTCTGGCAACCTCTTTTTGTGCTTTCCTTACTGCATCAAAACCAACTTGTGGAAAACCGGTATAATATCCAGTTTGCACAATATAAAATGGACATTCTGACCCTAACGTTTCTCGAAAGCGATGAATCAAATTTTCAAGAGATGTAGCATATTCATCAGACGTTAACTGTTTATTGTTGATCGCATTGGCATCTCGTTCGCCCTGCAACCAAACAATTCCTTGCACTGGAATGCCGGTTTTATTCATTGCCTTCTTTGTCTTGAACACGGTTTGTTCAAACAGGAGCATAGTACCTTTGGTATCCCAGGTTCCCATATCCTTTAACTCCGCTTTATACGAACAGGAACTTCCTCCTCTTGCTGCAGCTACCAGAATAACTTGTTTGCCGGTACATTCATACAGCTGTTTTGCAAAGGCGGGCCCAATGCTACCCTTTCTTGCTTTTTGGAAATATAAAGTATCCTCACCAAATGGATCTGTCAAAGGCACCAGGCTATTACTGTTGTATTTGTATTCATAACCTGTGCCTTCTTTAACAACCGCAGAAGAGTCTTTGTTCCCTTGTCCTACTGCATTGCTCTGGCCAGCTATTAAAAACAAATATTTTTCCTGTGCACAAATTGTAAACTGCAAATACATAAGGAAACAGACAAGACTTGTTTTAATCAGCATAAACCTTTAAAATATGGATGTAAGTTTTATTAATCATGATAACAACGTATTTCGAAAAGAGAAACAGGACTTTCTTTTTTGCTATTAAATAATTTCAGTTTTAAGTTCTGAACCGTAATTGGTGCTTCCAGTTTAATCGTGCGTCGGCTTAGATAATTTTTTTCGATCGTCTTAACTACTTCGTTGCTGCAATTCATCACTTCTACTTTGTCCACGCAAAAAGGCATAACGGTTTCCGGCTGTTGAATTAGTACGGTTTCCAATGGATTGTCATAGTCAGCATCAAAACTCAATTCAATGCGCTTGATTGTTGTCGGCTTGTTCCAACTAACCGTTATTACTGGCTGACTGTCATTATAATCTGCCACCCATGCATTGGTAGATGCCACCGGCCGTTGTAAACCGTTTTTTAAATGTTCTGGCGAATAAGCAAATAAGGCCGGGCTTATTTTCATCGCTATGTTATAACCCTCAGGTCTGCGTTCCGGAACCCAAAACTCAAAGCCTTCTACACCAATGTCTTCCGGTGGCTCCTGCTTGCCATAATTTGAAACCGCTGGATTTTTTTTGTTGAATACCGAAAGAATCCCGGTAATGCGTAGATCACTGTATTGTAACTGCACCGCCTCATTTTTCAAAAAACAAACAAAAGCGTAACAATCTTCTTGAAACCTATGTTCGAATTCCAGCTCCAGTTTATTCAGCCCTTTTGCCAATGAAAAAGTTTTAGTTGCTAAGGTGACATCCGGCGTATGGTTAAATGGTTTGCTGCTCCTGCGCAATTCTACCGTTAATGTTGTTGCTGCTTCGGCCTTCACATTAACAGACAAGGAAGGCATCGGTCCTGGTGTCACCGGAAGCATTTGTGCTGCGGAATAACACAGCGGCCTCCAGATATCTGACGCTGGAATCTCATCCAGCACCAAAGTAGAACTGGTGCTAATCGTAGCGTTTTGCACAAGGTCTTCTTCATCTTTTAATTGTAATCCCGGAATATGTTGTCCGGCTTTTAATAATTCCTTTTGCAGCTCTTTTATATGCAACGCACCTAATTCCTTTGGATGCATCTTGTATTTTTTACAAAGTGCCGCTGCCATACCCACAGCTTGTCCGCCATGTGCCCCCGTGGCCATAACCCGTGTAGAGCCGAAGGCCACATGGGAAGCTGAGATCAGCCGGCCTGCAATAAAAAGGTTTTTAATGTTGCTACTGTAATAACAACGATACGGAATGCCGTAGATGCCTTTGCCGTGCCATTGATTGCAACCGGGTTTTTCGCTGAATACACCATCGGCAGGATGCAAGTCAACAGACCATCCACCAAAGGCCACGGCATCATCAAAAAACGTTTGTTCAATAACATCCTGCTGGCGCAACATATAGTCGCCTTCAAAACGGCGGCTTTCCCGTTTGCCCGGTATGGTGCCTACCCACTCCAGCGTCATGGTTTCCGCTTCAGGAAATTTACCGGAATTTTTAATGTAATTCCATACACCATATACCACTTTCCATAATTCCCACTTGATGGTTTCGGTTTCATGAACAGTATCCAGCCGGCCACCGTATTCGATCCACCATAGACGGCAACCAAAATCTTGTGCATTAAAACTCTTGAAGCGGGGAATTTTGGTGATATCATCTAAAGCATAAGAAGGTGGTACAAATTTCACCGGGCGTCCTACATCTTTTGAATAGAAATAAAGCGAATGGCCGAGCAACTCGCCGTACTCCCTCGAAGGGGCAAATTTTTCACCAAACTCCTCTTTCGATTCAGCACCCATGCGAAATGCGGCACCGGCCAAAAACCCGACAATGCCGTCACCGGAAGCATCGCAGAACAGCGGTGCGGATAATTCATATCTGGTGCTGTTCTGACTGCAAAAAGCGCTGATACTTTGTATGGTGTCAGCATCTGCTTTTTCCAGGTCATACACACAGGTATTTAATAATAGCGTAATGTTTTTTTCTTCCACTACTTTTTCCAACAAGATAGTATCCAGGATGAGCGGATTACCTTCAGGATTGCGGTACGCATTTTCCAGCAATAGTTCATCGATCACGCCACCTTCCCGAGCCCAACGGTTGTTGTTGCCCATATGCGATGTAGCCCCTAGTACCCACAACCGCACTTCGCTGGATGCATTACCGCCCAAAACAGGCCGGTCCTGCACCAGGATAACTTTCAGCCCTTGACGGGCTGCGGTCACGGCACAGCAAACGCCGGAAAGTCCCCCGCCTGTAACCACTAAATCAGCCGTGTATTTTTTTAAAACTACGTTCCTTTTTGTACCGGCATTATCTCTAATCATTCTGTTATTGATTTAACAAGTTTGAGGGTTACTTCCAATCCGGATTTTGTTCAAGCTGAGGATTGGCATTTATTTCATCCTGCGGTATGGGAAAATATTTGTGCTTTGGCAGTGGGGTACGAGTGGGATAAATGTCGTTCACCGCTTTAGGTATCACCGTAAGAAATTGGCCCGTGCGGGTTAAATCATACCACCGATCACCTTCAGCAAAAAGCTCCCAAGAACGCTCCTGTAATACGGCATCAATAAATTCGTCTTTGCTTAAACCTGCAGCAATGTTTGATAGCCCTGCCCGTTGCCTTACGGGTAACACATAGTTATAAGCCAACTCTGTCGGCCCATTCAATCGGGCTTCGGCTTCTGCAGCAATCAGGTACACATCGGCCAATCGCAATATGGGAATATTCGAATCGGTACCGCCAGGTGCTAAAGGACCGGGGCTTTGGTATTTTTTTACCAGTACTCCCAACGGTGTAATGGGCGTAATATTTTTTTGTGCCACTACTTTTCCTTGCGTATTGATGTAGTTCGTATCGAGCAATTGCCTCCTCTTATCCGATGGATGGAAAGAAGCAAAAAAAGCAGGATACGCAAAGATGGAACCAAAGGAAGTAGGACCGTAAGCTGGCCCAGTGCTGTTTGGCGGGCCATAGAGTGATGTGATCTGCGTGCCCCTTCCCGGACT